>CAIVND010000217.1 GCA_903907185.1 uncultured Acidimicrobiaceae bacterium | reverse complement strand
CGAACGATGTTCTCGATCATTGCTCCCGAGGAGAAGTCTTTGAAGTACAGCGTTTCTTTGTCGCCGTTTTGATAGGTCACCTCAAGAAACTGATTGTTCTCGTCCGTTCGATACATCTCTGCAACGGTTGTCTCAATCATCGCCCGGACCGCCTTATCCGGATCGCCACCACCAAGGTTGGCGATGTCCGTCGCATCAAGGGGTAGATCTGAGGTCAAATAACGTGCGAATATCTGCTGCGCTGCCGTCTCATTGGGACGCTCGATCTTGATTTTGACATCGAGGCGGCCAGGGCGCAGGATCGCAGGATCAATCAGGTCCTCACGGTTTGACGCCCCAATGACGATGACATTGCGCAGGGTCTCAACGCCGTCGATCTCCGTAAGGAGCTGGGGAACAATCGTTGACTCAATATCCGAGCTGATTCCAGTGCCACGGGTACGGAATAGGGAGTCCATCTCGTCAAAGAAGATGATGACCGGTACGCCCTCCTCCGCTTTCTCCCGGGCACGCTGAAACACCAGGCGGATCTGGCGCTCTGTTTCCCCTACCCACTTATTCAGCAGTTCCGGGCCCTTGATATTGAGAAAATAACTCTTCGCGTTCTGATCGCCAGATGAAGCCGCAACTTTTTTGGCGAGCGAGTTTGCGACAGCCTTGGCGATCAGCGTCTTGCCACACCCGGGTGGGCCGTAGAGCAAGATTCCCTTTGGTGCCGGAAGGCGGTGCTCTTTGAACAGCTTTCGATGCAGGAACGGAAGCTCGACTGCGTCGGTAATCGCCTCAATCTGACTATCAAGACCACCGATGTCCTCATAGGAGACATCGGGTACCTCTTCGAGGATGATCTCCTCAAACTCGGGTCGGTGAAGTTTTTCGATGAGCAGCTGGCTTTGAGCGTCATAGAGCATCCAATCGCCAGCCCGAAGTTTGGTATCGAGAAGCTGCTCGGAGAGCTCAACAACGCGATTCTCGTCGGCGCGACCGACGATAAGCGCCCGCTTGCCGTCATCGAGGACCTCCTCGAGAGTTACGACCTCTCCAGAATGTTCGATATCTCTTGCCAAGATCACGTTCAAAGACTCATTGAGGGCAACCTCCTGTCCACGCTGAAGGCTCTTCGCATCGATCTCTGGCGAGAGGCTGACACGCATCTTGCGGCCCCCGGCGAAGATATCGACCGTCCCATCCTCATTGGACTTGACGTAGGTGCCGTAGGCACTTGGTGGTTCGGAGAGCTTGTCCACCTCATCTCGCAGAGCGGTCATGTTGTCCTTCGCTTGACTGAGCATCTCCGACAGTTTGGCGTTCTGGGTAGTCGCCTGAGCGAGACGGCCTTTGACCTCAAGAATCCGCTCCTCGAGGACGCGGACCCGCTGCGGGGCCTCAGCTACTCGATTTCGAAGAACCCTGACCTGTTCCTCAAGATCTACAAGGCGCTCATTTTGTTCAGCGTCACCATTCTCAGCCACCGATGGATCCCCTTCCCTTGGGCATGCTCTGCTCCTCGCGGACGTTACACCCCAAGTTAGGCTTTCAGGGCGTCCAAAATGAGTCCATCGTGTAAACAAGTGGTTCCGAGCCAAGAATGCTTCGGTTCTCACCCCATCTCCGGTAACCTGGGGATCCCAACTTTGCTAAGGAGCAGTATGAAGGTCTGGATCGACCAAGATCTCTGCACTGGAGATGGTCTCTGTGAGGAGATCTGTCCCGACGTGTTCTCTCTTCAAGACGATGGCCTCGCATACGTGAAGGAGGGCGCTGACGTTAAGACCGAACCCGGTGGCAGCCAGAGCATGGTTCTCGTTCCTGGCTCCCTCGAAGATGCGGTCACTGAGGCCGCCGAAGAGTGTCCGGGTGAGTGCATCTTCATCGAAGAGGCCTAGTCGCGCTCCCTTCGCACATTTGCATCAACTGATCATTCGCCGAATTCGCCCGGCGGT
>CAIVND010000216.1 GCA_903907185.1 uncultured Acidimicrobiaceae bacterium | reverse complement strand
GCCAATCTCAGCCGCGCGTGTGGTTTTCTGCATCCATCGCAGGTGACACTGGACGACTTGGAGTTTCTAAAGAGCGGGATTGACTCAGTGTCGGCTCGAGAGATCTTCTCCTATGAACGGGGATGGGGCCTCCCCTCAAAGCAGGACCAGGAGGCACTCGCACTGTTGATGATCCACTCCTAGTACGCAGTTTCTCGAGGTTCTTTTCGAATCTGGAATTTTTGCACAGCGTGAGGGTTTAGCTACGAAGCCACTGGCCAGTTCGGTGGGACTAGCAAAGATCGGTCCATGAGGGATCGATAGAGCTGATCCAATCTGGCAGGTCATGCGGAGGAAAGTTCCAGCACTTCACCTAGGAAAAGAGACTCTTACAAGAATCGGTCGTGTCCCAAGGAGATAGATATAGCGCTCCTCAGCCTGTACGACTCAGTCGAGGCGACCGAGTCGTAGCGTTTGGCTCTCACTTCTCATGCCAACTCAAGGTGCCAGGTAGGTCAGAGCAGTTTGGCGTAAAGCTCGACCGTTTGAGCCGCAATCGCCTTCCAGGTGAAATGCTGTAATACCCGCTCTCGTCCAGCTTTGCCCATTGCCCGGGCCCGTGTTTGGTCGCCCAAAACGGCATTGACCCGCTCAGCGAGAGCGGAGCCGAGGCCGCTCTCGCCGTCAGTCAACGGCACCAGATATCCGGTCACACCCTCTAACACAATCTCGGGAATTCCCCCGACGGAGGTCGCCACGACTGGCAACCCGCACGCCATGGCCTCAAGATTAATCAATCCGAACGGCTCGTAGACCGACGGGCAGACGAACACCGATGCATGGCTGAGAAGCTGTATGACATCGGAACGGGGCAGCATCGATTCGATCCAGTGCACTCCCTCTCGCGTCGCCTTGAGCGTCGCTGCTCGAGCGGACATCTCCGCGCCGATCTCCGGCGTGTCAGCCGCGCCGACCAGAAATACCAGCTGCGCTTCACGCGACACGAGCGCGGCCATATCCAGAAGGTAGCGGATCCCCTTCTGGGCACTGGCCCTTCCGATCCACATCACCGTCGGCCGGTCCGCGTCGATGCCCAACCGCTCGAGGACGTCGGTACGAGGGTCCGGCTGGTACTCGTCGGTGTCGATCCCATTGTGAATAACTACGACGCGGGACGCGTCGACCGCACGGTAGACGCTACGTACATCGTCGGCCATGTTTTCCGATACAGCAATCACCGCATCGGCGGCTTCGACAGCGGCTCTCTCGCAAAAGCTCGAAAGTGCGTAACCGCCACCGAGCTGGTCCGCCTTCCAGGGTCGCAGCGGTTCAAGGCTGTGCGCCGTCATCACGTGCGGCACCCCGTGCAACAGCTTGGCCATGTGCCCGCCGAGGTTTGCGTACCACGTATGGCTGTGCACGAGCGTCGCGTCACCGACGGCAGCGGCCATCCGCAGATCCGTGGCCATGGCCTGCAAAGCTAGGGCGGCACCGTCTAATGGGAGCTCATCCCAGAGCCCGTAGGCCTCTTGGACGAGTGGTGACGAGCGCCGCCCACCGAAGCAGTACACCTCGACATCAACTAATTTGGCCAGCTCTCGGCTCAAGTACTCGACGTGGACGCCGGCGCCTCCATAGACCTCAGGTGGAAACTCGCGGGTGAGCAACGCCACCCTCATATGCGGGGGACCTCCGCTCCCTTACCTACAACAACAACGCCGCCATCAGACACCGTGAAGCGTTCGCCGATCCACTTAGCGCCAGCGTTGATCTCGGCTCCAGCGTGGACGATGACGTTCTTGTCCAAGATGGCCCGTCGTACGACCGCGCCCGGGCCCACCACGACGTCGTTCATCAACACGGAGTCCTCGATAAGGGCTCCGGATTCCACGATCACACCAGGCGACAGAATCGATCGGCGAACTGTACCGCCGGTAACGATGACACCCGCGCTCACGAGTGAGTCCACTGCGTAACCCATCCGACTGGGCTCGTCAAAAACGAACTTGGCAGGTGGTAGCTGCGATGGCTGTGAGGTATAGATCG
>CAIVND010000215.1 GCA_903907185.1 uncultured Acidimicrobiaceae bacterium | reverse complement strand
TTCAATCACTTCCGCAAAAACAGTTCTTCCGAAGATTCAACCGTGTTTCGGCAAAGCAGTAATGAAGCCTTCCTCCTATGTGATCGCCTGCGCTGACGCGAACACCGAAGTGGTCTCGCTTCATTGGACAAGTTGGAAGGTTGCTAGCGCGAGCGCCACGGGCAAATACGAGTACAACACCTGTACGCCGACCTGTGTCGCGGGGCATTTTGTGAAGTATCCAGCGACTGTTGCCTTGGGAAAAATCAAACGGACGGGATCGAACACTGTGTTCTCGTCGATGACCGTTATTTACCATCCAACTCCAAAACACTCGAAAAAAGTCACGGTTTCACTTCCACTTAAGGCGTTCTCATGATCGACGATCGTGAGCAGGCACTCGAAGATGTGGAGGAGTTCGTCCGTTGGTTGGGAAAGGCTGGCGCACTACGCGAGATCTTCCCCGATTACGTCTTAAATGACTCGAAGGACTATGCACAGGCACTCTCTGAGATTGCTCAACGTCGAGGCAACATCATCGCCATTGCTGAGGAGCTAAACCCAGGTGTTGCTCGAAGGATCCCAATCTGCCTCGATGTGGAAGACGACCTACAAAATGCAGCAGTTGCCTGTCAACGCCTCTATTCGATACTTGAACCAGATGGCCATCTCGACTGTTGAGAAACGCTGTCACCTAGATTGTGCCTAAACCACAACGATTGGAAGTGAGGCGATCCGTCGGGCGAGATTCACCGCATGATCACCCAATCGTTCGTAGAAACGAGCGAGCAGGATGACCTGAGAGGAGATCTCCATCGGCATGCTTGATCGGGATACCTCTTGAGTCAGTTGGTCTCGAAGTGTGTCAAGTTCTTCATCAGCAAGATCGATGTCATCCGCATCAAGGTCACGATCGATATACGCATCGGCCGCAGAATGCCACATAACAATCGCGATCTCACTCATCCTCTGGAAGATGCCTCGGGCTCTTGGGGACATCGATGGCCCAACATTATATTTTGCACGTTGAGCAATATGCTCTGCGAGATCAGCGCTCCTTTCGAGTTCCGGGAGAATTAAAAGGACGTTGACCAGATGTTTTAGTTCCAAAATTTGAGAATCGGATTTTTCGATGCGCTGCCAAACGAGATTTTCGATCTCTGAGGTGAGGTCATCGATAATGAGATCTGCCTCGACGATGGTCTCAGCGGTCTCTCGTTCCCCACCGAGTAGCGCCATCGTCGCGCCGGCAACAGCCTCGCTGACAAGCGCGAAGAGGCGACTGACTCCAAGATCGATCGCTGATTGAGGATGCACTGCTTCAGTCACTAAAGCGAGATTAGCGGGCGCAATATTGGTGTTTTCCCATTGTTTACGATTCATTCATGTAAGCGCCATCTTTATCGAACTTTCAATGGTGACAGACGACAAATCAATCGAAAAGCCCGGGCTCCTCTTCAGCGATCCAGTCATAGAGCGGTTGAAATGAGTACCACCCCGCCAACGCTGTTCCGCTCTGGCTTTTGGTCAATTCAGCAACCTCAGGTGCGATGAGTTTTGGCGTTCCCGCAGCCTCAGCAAGCAGCTGTGATTCGCAGGACCGTTCCATTTTGATAAACCACCAAGCGGCCTCGTCCACCGTCTGGCCAACCGTCAGTAGACCATGATTCTGCAAGATAATTGCCTTGCTATCACCCAAGGTATGGGCAAGACGCTTGCCCTCATCAGGATCAAGGACCACTCCAGTGAAGTCATCAAAGAGCGCGTGATCGTTGTAGAACGAGCAAACATCCTGCGTGATTGGATCTAACAGCCGACCGAGCGAAGACCAAGTTTTGCCGTACATTGAGTGCGCGTGCGCCGCCGAGACGACATCAGGACGAGCGGCATGTACTTGAGAATGGATTGCAAATCCGGCTGCAATGACATGGCGGTCACCCTCGACCACAACTCCCTTGTCGTTGACAAGAAGCAGGTCGCTCACCTTTATGCGGGCAAAATGGACGCCGTAGGGGTTTACCCAGAAGTGATCAGTTAACTCTGGATCTCGAGCCGTGATATGCCCCGCCGTACCCTCGCTCCACCCACAACGCGCGAACACTCGAAAGGCGGCCGCAAGGTGCTGCTTGCGGAAAGTTCTCTCTTCCTCAAGAGTTGAGAATGTTGGAACGGCGGACCTTGGTTGAAC
This sequence comes from uncultured Acidimicrobiaceae bacterium, assembly GCA_903907185.1. Taxonomy (GTDB): domain Bacteria; phylum Actinomycetota; class Acidimicrobiia; order Acidimicrobiales; family Bog-793; genus CAIVND01. Next base: position 1,024 of record CAIVND010000215.1, on the reverse strand, counting down.
TGGCATCGACTAACCCCCATAGCTGGCGTACCGAATCGGCCTTGTTTATTGGTGAGGATTGAACTTATTCCTCACCAAGCCTGAGACTACCCCTGTTGGCAATAGAACCTCTGGCAACATAGTCACGGTGACCTATTTTGTTGATATCCATTGACGCGGACCCGATTGGGGCATACGTTTAGCATAGCTAACCATGGCAGGGGGCCCTGCTGTCTTTGATGGGAGGGGTTATGCACATAACGCCAGAATTGAACGAACGACTTACACAAGTCAGCGCAGGTACTCCAATGGGCGAGGTTATGCGTCGCTACTGGATTCCCGCCTGTCTTTCCGAGGAACTTCCAGAACCTGATGGAGAGCCCGTTCGCGTGCGGCTGCTCGGCGAGGACCTTGTTGCCTTTCGCGACTCAGCGGGCGAGATTGGTCTGGTCGAGGCGTACTGTGCTCACCGTCGAGCACCCCTGTTCTTCGGTCGTAACGAAGAGTGCGGATTGCGGTGCGTCTACCACGGTTGGAAGTTCGATGTACAGGGATCATGCGTTGACATGCCCTCAGAGCCGCCATATTCAAAGTTTCGTCTCCGTGTTGCCATCAAGGCCTACCCAACCTACGAGGCTGGCGGCGTTGTCTGGACGTACATGGGACCGACACCAGAGATGCCTGCCCCACCAAACTTTGAGTGGCTACGGGCACCAGAGACCCACCGTCGAGTCTCAAAGACCGGCGAGCATTGCAACTATCTTCAAGGCATTGAGGGTGGCATTGACACTTCGCACTCTTCATTCGCTCACAACAACGACATTACAAACAAGCGATTGCTCCGCAACCTTGACACCCACCCGCTTTTGGAGGTCGATGTTCTCGATCATGGGTTCCGTTATGGATCGATCAGAAACGTGTCTGAGGATCAGTCCTACATCCGGGTCTACCAGTTCATCATGCCGAATCAGCAGATGAGAGCTGGTTTGGTTGACGCCGAGGGGAAGAAGAAAGAGTTGCCTTGCCTCGACGGACACATCTGGGT
>CAIVND010000214.1 GCA_903907185.1 uncultured Acidimicrobiaceae bacterium | reverse complement strand
CGCCGTCCTCGCCCATCACCAGGCTCCGAGTTTCGCCACGAAGTTCGAGTGAAACGCTGATGAGACCACTAATTTCCTCGTTCTCTTTTACGTCCAACAGCTCCAACCCGGCGCCAAGTGGGGAGATGTCAATGACCCGACAGCAGCGCCATCGATCGTTTGGTGTACTTGCGAAGCGGTAGAAGCCGAACCAATCGGCCGGTTGACGGGGTACCTCTCGACGAAGCGGGTGCATGTTGGATCGACCTCCTGACCACATAATGAGTTACAACGCTCTCCAGGAGTTCCTAACGACCAATTTGGCCTCAGCATTGAGCACTTTGTTTCATCTCATAGAACCGGTTCAGCGCTGTATTCCGCCTCGTGCGGCACCACCGATCGACGCCGGATCGCCCGTCCGATCCGGGGGCCTATCAGACGGACAAGTTAGGAAAGATGGCCGGGTAAAATTGGCTGATCTTGCGAGTACGCGGGCCTCTGCAATCGAGCAGCTGCTGTACACAGCTCATCGGCCACGTTGTTCATGACATCGTTGGCATGGCCCTTCACCCAGGTGAAGGTGATTTCACCCGGACGGTGATCGACCACCTCGCCGATGAGGCGCTCCCAGAGGTCTTGATTTGCCACCGGTTTACCCTGGGAGTTCCGCCACCCTCTGGCTCGCCAGTTCACCCACCAACGATCCTTAAAGCAGTTCACGACATAGGTTGAATCACTTCGGATCTCAATTTGGCCGGGGTGCGCTGCGAGAGCCTCGATAACGGCAAGAAGCTCCATCCGTTGATTGGTGGTCATTGGTTCGCTGCCCGAGGCATAGTCGGTCTTTGACCGTGCCCATGCCCAGCCTCCGGGTCCCGGATTTCCGAGACAGGCGCCATCAGTCCATACGATCAGGGGCTCTTGAGGGCTCATCGTGACATGCTACCGGCGAGTGAACTGACCGACAGGGACCAATGACCGGGATGGACTACCGCTCAATGCCTATCTAGCGCGAGAATGAGAGACGTGATATTCGACGGCTTCTCCCATCAGCTCCCTGACATCGATCCTGGCGAAACGCAAGAGTGGGTTGATTCCCTCGAAGCGGTTGTCGACCAACGGGGGAAGGCACGCGCCCAGTTCCTCCTCATGAAGTTGCTTGAGCTAGGGCGCTCACGGCAGGTTGGCTTTCCCGCCACGGTCTCTACGCCGTACGTCAACTCCATCTCACCGGACCAAGAGCCTTGGTTTCCAGGCGACGAGGACATGGAGCGACGGATCCGTCGATATGTACGGTGGAACGCCGCGGTCATGGTGACACGCGCAAATATGCGAGATGCGGGCATCGGCGGTCACCTTTCGACCTATGCGAGTTCCGCCTCGCTCTACGAGGTTGGATTCAATCACTTCTTCCGGGGCAAGGACAACGATCCGGGAGATCAGATCTTTTATCAGGGACATGCCTCGCCAGGTATCTATGCACGTGCGTTTGTCGAAGGCCGCTTCGACGAAGCTCAGCTCGACAACTTTCGATTTGAGGTCGATGGCAATGGTCTGTCGAGCTACCCCCATCCTCGACTGATGCCCGACTTTTGGGAGTTTCCTACGGTCTCGATGGGACTCGGCCCACTCAATGCGGTCTATCAGGCCCACTTCAACCGTTACCTGCACCACCGTGAGATTACCGATACCAGTAACTCGCGTGTCTGGGCCTTCGTTGGCGATGGCGAGTTCGATGAGCCAGAGACCAAGGCGGGTCTTAGTCTCGCCGCGCGAGAGGGTCTCGACAACCTCATCTTCGTCGTCAACTGCAACCTTCAGCGCCTTGACGGTCCAGTCCGTGGAAATGGAAAAATCATCCAAGAGCTCGAGGCACAGTTCCGAGGAAATGGCTGGAACGTCATCAAAGTCATCTGGGGAACCAAGTGGGATGACCTACTCGCACGGGACATCGATGGTGTCCTGCTCAACAAGATGAACATCACGCCAGATGGAGATTTTCAAAAGTTGGCGACCGAGACCGGGGCCTATATCCGAGAGAACTTCTTTGGGCCTGACCCTCGGCTCCGTGCGCTTGTCGAGCATCTGAGCGACGAAGAGCTTCAGGCTCTTCCTCGTGGAGGACACGACTACCACAAGCTCTATGCGGCTTACAGCGCAGCGGTAGAACACACCGGCTCACCAACCGCGATTCTCGCAAAGACCATCAAAGGTTGGACCCTTGGGCCACAGATCGAGGCACGCAACGCGACGCATCAGATCAAGAAGATGACCCACGATCAACTGCGCTCGCTCCGTGATCGCCTCCACCTCACCGACGAGATCTCCGACACCGCACT
>CAIVND010000213.1 GCA_903907185.1 uncultured Acidimicrobiaceae bacterium | reverse complement strand
TTGTTTCCAACAACTGCCCAGGTGGCAATAATGCCGAACATCACCTCACAGGCCAAAAAGTAATGACGGGCGTTCCAAAGTTTTTGACGCCACGATGAACGGACACGGGTGAGGCGAGCGTTGTATCGAAGTGCGCCTCGAGCAGTCAGGAATGAACGGCGTCCCCTGATGAGTTTGGTGAACACCCAGAAACAGTTGATACCGACGATCACGCGGAGAAGCAGAACCGGTATCAGCCCAATGTGAACCATCGCGGACTTCATGAATCCGTTACCCTCGATTTGGATGCCAACTTTTCTAATAACTAGCCAGGTGAGGAGCGCATCCGCGATAGATGCAATGACGCCTGCGGAAAAGACCACATTGGCGAGCGCACTTAGGTTGAGCGCTACGGATCTGTCATCCTCGATGACAACTTTTGCGATGCTCATGTCATAACCTTCCTTTGGATCAACTGATACCAAAGGCGTCGGTTTCGCTATTCGCTCCCTACCGGCCTAGCGACCATATTGCGTCGGTAGATCAAAGCGTCGCCCGTATTTGATTTTTAAAACGTTGCGCTTAGGGCAGATACCATATATCACAGGCAACTTTCCGTCTAATGGATTTATGACTGATGGCCGACTTCTGATGCTGAACAGGAACTTTTCATAGCTTTAGCTCGGCTGTCGAGGAACGTAAATTCTTAGTGATGCACACTGAAAATCGAGATTAAGAGCCGGGAGATTGGGGTGATATGCGCGGTTTGTTTAAGGGTCAAAGTTCAAATTGGGTGGTAGCTCTTCTATTGGGCGGGATTAGCGGTTGGGTCCCTCTCAGCATTTTCTTGCCCACCGCTAGTGCAGCATCTGAATTAGCGCCGACGTTCAGCAGTCTGAAAGTACTCTCATACGGGCAAAAGACAACGAACGCGATACGGGTGTTCCACTATGTGTATAGAAATGCCCAAGGTGTAATCACAAGTTCATCAACGGAGTGGAACTTCAACGATTCGATGCGTTCAGAGACGTTCAACGCTTTAGGCGCGCCTCGATTGGAGATATTTGGCGTATTCACTGGGAATGGGCTGTCGGGCAAAATGGTGAATTTCACAAAGCGAACGTGGTCAAATTATTCAGAGCAGGGGCCAGCTATCGACTCGATTAACCAGATGAAAACCGCGATTCGAGCTGAGATTTCAAACAAGAAGGTCCGCGTGATCGGATATCCGATTTTGTCCGGTATCCGCACGATCGAGATCTCCCACTCCAGCTCACAGGATGGCGTCATCAACTCAACCACGCAGTGGATAAATCGAGCAACGTACCTTCCGATTCGATCCATCTCCAAAAACGGAGGAGGAGTGGTGACTGGTACGTTCGCGGAGCTTGCTCCAACAACCGCAAATCTCCAGTTGGTCGAGGTGTCGGTTCCACCTAGTTTCGTTCGCGCAAGCTAGGAAGCTTTACTGTAAATGAATATGTCCAAAGTCCGCAGATATGGGCCGACGTCTCAGTGACTAATCTGGCGCCGCTAGGTACGAAAAGTGGAGTTCGATCGCAATGACGAGACAGGGGAACCATGCTGACCATCGCGGATAACGAATTTCTTACCCAGACAGGCGCGGCCACACCGATGGGGGAATTATTTAGAAGGTTTTGGCTGCCAGCGCTTCTCGCCTCCCAAGTGCAGGAAAGAGATGGCGTCCCGGTTGAATTTCAGCTCCTTGGCGAGCGCCTTGTCGCATTTCGTGACACGGCTGGTCAAGTTGGCATACTCGAAGCTCGATGCCCACATCGCCATGCGAATCTGAAGTGGGGGAGAAATGAAGAGTGTGGCCTTCGGTGCGTCTACCACGGATGGAAGTTTACGACCGATGGACAATGTGTCGATCAGCCCGCTGAGCCCGCGAATTCGCGATTCAAGGATTCCGTTCGCGTACGGTCATACGCCACCCACGAGGCAGGAGGATTGATCTGGATCTACATGGGTCCTCTGGAACTTCAACCGAGTTTCCCCGAGTTTGAGTGGACCTTGCTTCCAACGCCGCACTACATGGCAACAAAGCGATTTCAGTTCTGCAACTACCTGCAGAACCTTGAAGGCGAGGTGGATACGGCCCACGTTAACTTTCTGCACAGAAACCTTGCCGAACCGGACGATCCTGACATCCCCCGGGAGATCCTCAATCCGCAGTTTGATGGAGAGGGCCTCATGCCCCCGAGCTTTCTTGCCCGCAAGAAGTTCGACATCGCTGAAACCGAATTCGGAATGGTCGCCATGGCATGTAGCGAATTTCCAGATGGCCAACTTTATTGGCGGATGACGCCATATCTCGTTCCCTGTTTCACCCTCATTCCGAGCCAATACAACGACGCGAATACGTGGACGGCCGTTGTGCCCGTTGATGATCACAACTGTGTGGGCTTCACCGTCACTTGGCATCATCAACGTCCTCTCAACGAGCATGAGATCCTCACTGTGACGAGCGGAGCAGGAGTACATGCTCTTGTTGATCCGGATACCTTTGTTCCTTTAGCAAATAAGGGCAATGACTACCTGATCGATCGAGAGCTTCAGGCCACCTCGAGCTTTACCGGCATCTTCGGAATACGCGGCGAAGACCTTCCTGTTCAAGAGGACCAGGATGGCACGATCTTTCAACGTCACGAGGAACATTTGGGCGTGACTGATCGAGCAATAGTTGCACTTCGCGAGATATTGATGCGGCTTGCTCGCAACCTTCAAGACGGCATTAGCCCTCCACAGCTACAGAGCCCCGCGGCCTTTCGATCACGTAGTGTCGCCATTGTTTCTCCACGGGAAGTCGATCCCTTCCAACTATTTCTTGATGGGCAACCCGAAAGCCAAAGAGAACAAGGTATACATTCAGCACCCTAAATCGTTGATCACTGAAGGAGGAAGCCAGGTCAGTCAGCGCTGCCGACGGGTAGAGCTTTCGAGTGAATCCACGATTTAGTGTTACTGATGCAACGGAACACATCAATGAGATGTTGAGCAAAGACGCCACGGGAGGAACACGATGTCGAATTTGTCATCCAACACACCGGATGCGATCAAGCTCGTTGAACAGGCGTGTCAGGTGCTAATGGCATCTGGGCAAGACGACATGGTGTGGGGCCACGCGAGCGTTCGAGACGTTGAAGATCGAGGCGTATGGATGAAATGTGCTGGGTGGGGCTTTGAAGAGGTGGATGCGACGCGGATTGTACTTGTGTCACCCACTGGCGATGTGGTGGAAGGAAGTGGCAAACGTCACATTGAGTACCCGATCCATACTGAGGTAATGAAGCGACGAGAAGACGTAGGTGCCGTGGTTCATACCCATTCCGATGCTGCGAATGCCTTCGCCTCGTTGGATGTCCCCCTTCGTTCGCTGAGTCATGCAGGAAGTCTGTTTTGCTATCCCGATGTGCCGCGGTTCACTCTCACAGGTGGCCTGATCAAGACGCAGGCTCTTGGTGAGGCGCTCGCCGATGCGCTCGGCTCCGCTCCTGCCTGCCTTATGCCACAGCATGGGATCGTCGCGGTCGGCAAGGACGTTCCGACAGCGGTAATGACTGCGATCTTGCTAGACCGAGCCTGTCGGTTGCAGCTCACAGCGATGGCGGCAGGGACAATTAGCCTCTTTGGAGATGAGATCGACACGGTTGCGAAGCGAGCCGAGGTGTGGGCAGATGGCCAGATCCTTGCCGGCTGGGAGTATCTGCTTCGTAAGTTTCATGCAAACCACGGGTAGTTGTTATTTCGAAAACTGTTTTGGGAAAATCTGAAGCGCTTGGCAGGGATCGCGTCTTGAGACTCATGCATCCGACCATGCAACTCGTTGCTCCTCTCGAACTCCGCTATTGACAAGCCGAGAACGAAAGCAAGCATCTCAGCTCAAGCTGTCAATCTCCGGTACCAGATTCGCCAAGGTGTTTTGTGCCGTTGCCACACCGTTGGGCCACGCGAGTACCCGAAGCCAACGTGACTTGTAATTACGGATGCCTCATCTTCGACCTCGTAGACGCCCAAGAACCTCGGAGTGCCCTCCTTGGGTTGAAGGAGCTCCTCACTCAATTCGTACGCAGTGGCTCGCGAGCAGTGCTTTCGCGCCGTGACCTCAGGGATGTGGACCGCTGTGTAGAAATCGACGAAAGTCTGCCTATCTGCCTCATTCATGTTTGCGGGAGGGTTGACACCCGCTAAATAGATCGCGTATGGAGGTGCGAACGACGGACCAGTTTCAGCGACGAATTTGTAGATGATCGACCAACTCATTGTTACGTGATCTCGCCACGCGGCTGGCGCTCTCGAAAGGACCGGAAGAGTCGGTGCTTGCTTACCCGCACTCTTTGCTTCAAAGGTAATGAGAAGTTTTGATCCAAATCCGCGATGTCGATCGCCAGCGAGAAGTTCATAGCACTTGCCATTAGTAAGCCCCGGGTGCGCAGCTTCGATCTCAGAGACATAGGTGTTTGAGAAGAACCTTTTGATCGTCAAAAACGATCGAGCACTATCGGAGA
>CAIVND010000212.1 GCA_903907185.1 uncultured Acidimicrobiaceae bacterium | reverse complement strand
TCGCGGATGATCTCGATCCGTTCGATGGTGTCGATGTTCGAGTGGAGATAGCGGACACGTAGACCGAGCTCAAGCAGGTAGTCGGAGAGATCCTCCGCCATCTTCTTCGTGAGGGTCGTAATCAAGACGCGATCGCCCCGAGCGATCACGGGCTCCATCTCCGCGATCAGATCATCGATCTGGAGCTTTGTCGGCTTAATGATCACCTCAGGGTCGAGCAGGCCAGTCGGACGGACGATCTGCTCCACCACATTTGTGGAGACGCTCAGCTCATAGGGCGAGGGAGTCGCCGACATGTAGATGATCTGATTGATCCGTGACTCAAACTCCTCAAAACCAAGCGGCCGGTTGTCCATTGCGGAGGGAAGCCGGAAGCCGTGCTCAACGAGCACCTCTTTGCGTGATCGGTCCCCCGCGTACTGTCCGTGAAGTTGAGGAACCGTCACATGGCTCTCATCGAGAACGAGGAGAAAGTCCTTGGGAAAGTAGTCAATAAGTGTGAATGGAGGCTCACCTGGTCCACGACCATCGAGGTGGCGGCTGTAGTTCTCAATGCCGTTGCAAAAACCCACCTCTTGAAGCATCTCGAGGTCGTGCTCGGTGCGCATCTCAAGCCGTTGTGCCTCAACAAGGCGATCGTTTGATCGCAGTTCACGGAGTCGTTCAGCGAGCTCGGTCTCGATGTTCGCAACCGCAGTGCGAATCCGCTCATCACTCGCGACGTAGTGAGTCGCGGGAAAGATTGCGAGTTCAGCGAGCTCTTCAAACTGCTCTCCGGTGAGCGAATCAAATCGCGTGATCCGTTCAATCTCATCACCGAAGAGTTCGATGCGCACGGCAGTCTCCTCGTAGGCGGGGTGCAGCTCGATGGTGTCCCCACGTACTCGGAACTTTCCCCGTACGAGGTTCATATCGTTGCGCTCATACTGCAGATCGATCAGCTTCTTGAGGATCGATCGTTGATCGTGGACCTCCCCTGGATGCATGACGAGGATCTGGGTCGCGTACTCCTGCGGCGAGCCAAGCCCGTAGATACACGAGACCGAGGCCACCACAATCACGTCGCGTCGAGTTAACAACGCGGCGGTGGTCGAGTGGCGAAGCCGATCGATCTCATCATTGACCGAGGAGTCCTTCTCAATGAACGTGTCCGAGGATGGCATGTAGGCCTCGGGCTGGTAGTAGTCGTAGTAGGAGACGAAGTACTCCACTCGGTTTTCCGGAAAGAACTCGCGAAACTCACCAGCGAGCTGGGCGGCAAGCGACTTATTTGGCGCGATCACCAATGTTGGGCGTTGCGCCTGCTCGATCGTCCACGCAATGGTGGCGCTTTTGCCACTTCCCGTGATCCCAAGGAGGGTCTGGTAGCGATCGCCTCGGGCGAGTCCCTCACTTAGACCCGCGATCGCTTTGGGTTGATCTCCAGCCGGAGCGAAGTCGGAGAAGACTTTAAATGGAGGCACCTATGCATGGTACCGACCTCAACGATCGGTAGTGCTTAAGGAGATCACGCCTGAAGCGTCTCGATCCACTGCCATGCGCGATCCGCCATGATCGTCAGCTCCTCGAAGGTACCCATATTCATCAAGATGAAGTCTGCGGCGCGCAGCCGATCCTCCCTTGGACACTGCGCAGCGATCCTTGCCTCGACGTCTTCTCGACTCATCTGCCGGTGTTCGACGAGTCGTTCGATAACGAAGTCAACCGGCGCATCGACCACGAGAACTCCATCAAGCTCGAGAAGATCACGGGCGTTGGTCTCAACCAAGAGCGGATGATCGATGACGACAATCCCCGCTCCGTCCTCGTTGGCGACCTCTCTGAGGAGCTCGTGGTTGACGAGCGGGTGAATAATTGTCTCGAGCTCTCGAAGGCGATCGCGGTCAGAAAAGACAATCCGCGCAAGAGCTGCGCGATCGATGGCACCCTCACTGGTGAGGATCGCCTCACCGAAGGAATCGAGAACGAGTGGGAAAGCGGGTCCCCCGAGCGCGGTGAGCGACCGGGAGATTTTGTCGACATCGATGATCCGTGCACCGTGCGCTGCCAGCAGTGCGCAGACCGAAGATTTGCCCGATCCAATCCCTCCGGTACAGCCAACTCTCACCACGATCGAGCGACCGACACAAGATCATGATCAACGGTCACGACGGTTACGGTCGAATCGCTCGAGAACTGTTCACCAAGTCGGCTGATAATCGACCGACCAGCTACTGCTCAGCTACTGGCTCGGCGCTCTCTTGCGCTTCTGCTACTGGCTCGGCGCTGGCCTCGACACTCAGTGCGGGCTCGGCACCGTCCGTCTCGCCATCGGTGGCTGATGCCTCCGGAGTGTGCACAATGGCACCCTTCGCCTCGGCAAACTCCGCCCACGCTGCCTGAGCCTCGGTCTCTGGAGTGAACTCGACATTCGAGTAATCGAATGCACCGATGTAGTTACCCTCAGC
>CAIVND010000211.1 GCA_903907185.1 uncultured Acidimicrobiaceae bacterium | reverse complement strand
TTCTCGACGGATTATCCACACGGCGATTCTCGCTACCCAGGTTCAATTCGGACATTTATGAAGTTGGGACTCACCGACGATGAGCGTCGCAAGATTCTTTGGGAGAACTGTGCCAAGTTTTACTCGTTGAGCTAAATCGATTGATTATCCGCTGCAACTCAGCGGCTGCAACTGCTGAGATTCAAGTGAGGAGACAAGATGAGCACTGTCGTCAAGGTAGAGAATGCGCTTGATCTTTTTGTAGCCGAAACCCGCGAACTCTTCGCAAAAGAACCGGACGTGGAACGTCGTTGGGCAGCACTCACGCCGGTGCTTGCCAAGTTCCTTGCAGATCCAGAGGTCATTGCGGCATCGAAAAACTGGCCAGAATGCGTTCCCGCTGAGGGGCGCGCAGAGAATTTGATCTTCTATGAAGATCCGGATTACGGCTTCGTTGTGAATGGACTGACAAAAGGGCCGGGTCGTATCGAACACGATCGACAAAACACCAATCCTCATATGCACGATCATGCTCACCTCTACACGCTCTACGGTGTGCTCGATGGAAATGAGCGTGTCGAGCGCTACAAGCGGGTGGACGATCGATCGAGACCCGATTATGCCGAGATCGAGCGGACCGCGGATGTCCTCGTGGGGCCCGGCGAGATCGACCTTGTGAAGCCCTACGAGATCCACAGGGAGGTTTCCGTCGGAAAGGAGACCGTGGCGCTCATCATCCGAAGTGCAAAAGGTGGAGGGTTCAATCAGGGCCGTTATGACCCGAGGACAAATCGTTACTGGGAGAGCCTGGGTCCGCGTCAGACTCCATGCGAGATGTTTCCTCGGTAGTTGAGCCTGAGTGCGCAGCAGCGCGGTGTCAAGTGCCGGCTCAGTGACAAGAGACAAGTAACCCCACCGTTTAGACCAATTGTTTGGTATTTGTCTGGCGAAGGTTGCCCTTCTTATACCGGGGACCCCACTGAGGCTCTGACCTGTTCTTATGAGTGCGCCCCCTGGGACTTGAACCCAGAACCTGCGGATTAAGAGTCCGTTGCTCTGCCAATTGAGCTAGGAGCGCGTGCGGTTCATCACTCTAGTCGGCAGGTCTTATCGGTGAATCTCTATCGCGAAATTGGGGTGACCGAGGGGACTTGAACCCCCGACCTCCAGGGCCACGACCTGGCGCTCTAACCAACTGAGCTACGACCACCATGAGACCGAGCAGAGTTTGTTCGGTGTTCACCTATATCTTGACACATCTAGGGTGACTTAGGTCAAGAGTAAGGCCCGTATCAAAGTTCGTGGAACACTCCCAGGCGGCCGAATTCACCGAAGGTTGACGGGAGAGCGCGGAGAACTGCATTGATATCGGCCAGAATAGAGCGGTCAAGTATTCTCTTGCTCAAATGCCCCCGTAGCTCAGCGGATTAGAGCAGCTGGTTTCTACCCAGCGTGTCGCAGGTTCGACTCCTGCCGGGGGTACGAAGGCCGTTGTAGCAGGCATCTGGCTCGGTACACTGATCTGATGCTTGATGAAGCCGCAAAGATGCTTGCTCAGGGTCGGAATTTCGCTGCCCTCACCACTCTTTTCCCTGATGGTCGACCACAGACTCAGGTGATGTGGGTCCATGCTGACGATGATCATGTGCTCATCAACACCGAGGTGCATCGCGCAAAGTTCAAGAACACCTCCAATGACCCACGGGTGACCGTCACCGTCATGGACGCAGAGAACCCCTATCACTATGTAGAGGTTCGAGGCCACGTGGCGGAGTTCGTTCGCGGTGATGAGGCATTGGAGAACTATCAACTGCTCAGGCAGAAATACAGAAGCAAGAACTACTCGAAGGCAATTGAGGGCGAGCGCGTCATTCTCAAAATCGAAGTGGAACAAGCCATCATCCATTGAATTCCAATTTGTGCCAAAGATCTCTTACTGAGACTTCAAAGAAATGGAGAGCCGCATGACCGACATGAACGCGTTTAATCAGCAGATCATCGAAGAGTTTCGAGGCAATGGAGGAAAAGTTGGAGGAAACTTTGAGGGAGCGCCGATGCTGGTGCTGC
>CAIVND010000210.1 GCA_903907185.1 uncultured Acidimicrobiaceae bacterium | reverse complement strand
TGCCATTACTCGTTGCATCGATTCGCCGACCCGAGGACCAAGGACCGCGGGCACAAGTGTCAGTTTGGTCGTCGAGAAGGTTGACGAGTCCTCGAGGAGGTGGAGCTCTTTGACATTGAGCTCCTCGGTGATCAGTGAGGCGAACTCAACGAGGAGCGGTGCCTTGTCACTTGCGAAGGTGAGTGACGCGAGCGGAAGGCGGGCACGCAGTCCCTGTGCTTTGCGGATTGAGTGGCCTGCCGAACAGACCTCGCGGACGAGGTCCATCGCGAGAACGAGCTCGTTATCAGAGATCAGTTCGCTCGCCATGGGCCAAGAGGTGAGATGAACGCTCCGCTCTCCCGTAAGGCCCTGGTAGACGGTCTCGGTGAGGAGGGGAAGCAGTGGTGCAGCGATGCGACAGAGCACCTCAAGGACGGTGTGGAGGGTGTCGTAGGCGTCCTGCTTGTCTTGGTCCAAGACGGTGTCACCGGTGAAGGGTCGCCAGAAACGCTCTCGGCTACGCCTTACGTACCAGTTCGTCAGCGCGTCGAGGAACTCCGCGATGAGCTGTGTAGCGCCAGCAAGGTCGTAACGCTCCATCGCGTCGGTCGTACTTGCGACCGTCGAGGTGAGTTTTGCGAGGATGTAGCGATCGAGAACGCCCTGTTGGTCGGTGCGGTAGCGGCCTGCACAGGCATCGGTCTCACCATAGAGACTGAGGAAGTACCAGCTGTTCCAGATTGGATTGAGGATCTGGCGGACTGGCTCGGCCATTGCATGCTCTTCGATCGCGACGTCCTGTCCACGCAGTACCGCTGAAGACAAGAGGTACCAACGCATCGTGTCCGCGCCCGTCGAGGCAAAGAACTCCTCTGGATCGGGGTAGTTCTTCAGGCGTTTGGAGAGCTTGCGAGCGTCGTCTCCCAAAAGGACTCCATGTGCAACCACATTCGAAAAGGCCGGACGGTCAAAGAGCGCCGTCGCGAGGACGTGAAGTGTGTAAAACCAGCCACGTGTCTGACCGATGTACTCGCAGATGAAATCGGCGGGGAAGTGACCCTCGAAGCGCTCAGCGTTCTCAAAGGGGTAGTGGAGCTGTGCAAAGGGCATCGACCCGGAGTCGAACCAGCAGTCGAGCACATCGGTGACGCGCACCATCATCGACTCGCCTGATGGATCGTCAGGGTTCTTACGGACAAGTTCATCGATCGTTGGACGGTGAAGATCACTTGGGCGTACGCCAAAGTCGCGCTCGATCTCATCAAGTGAGCCATAGACATCGACTCGCGGATAGGCCGGATTGTCGCTCTTCCAAACGGGAATGGGTGTTCCCCAAAAACGGTTGCGCGAGATCGACCAGTCGCGTGCTCCCTCGAGCCACTTGCCAAACGCACCATCGCGCACATGGGAGGGAACCCAGTTGATCGAGCCGTTCAGTTCGCTCATCCGGTCCTTGATCTTGGTGACCTCGACAAAAAATGAACTCACGGCGCGGTAGATCAGTGGGGTGTCGGTACGCCAACAGTGGGGGTAGCTGTGGGTGTAGCTCTCCTCGCGAAGAAGTTTGTTGTGCGCGACGAGCCACGCGATGATCGGTTGGTTAGCGGCAAAGACTTGCAGCCCGGCGAAATCACTCACCCGGTCATCGAAGATGGACCGGTCATCGACTGGACAGACGAGGGAGATCCCTGCCGCCTCACAGACCCGTTGGTCATCCTCACCAAAGCCGGGCGCAAGGTGCACGATTCCGGTTCCCTCGTCGGTGGTGACAAAATCGCCCGCGAGGGTTCGAAACGCCCCCGCGTGATCGGCGAAGTACGGAAACATCGGTTGATAGCGTCTGTCGACCAACTCGGCGCCGGTAACGGTGCCAAGAAGTGTGGCCCCCTCAAAGGATTCCTCATAGGCGCCTACCCGCTCAGCTCCAAGGAGGTAGCGCGTTCCCTCATGTTCGATCACGGCGTAGGAGAGGTCTGGCCCAAGTGCGAGTGCGAGGTTTGATGGCAGCGTCCACGGCGTCGTCGTCCACACCAGTGCGCGCAGTGGCCGATCGATGAGGTCGTTTCCACTAGGCAGGTCAGGTGCCAAGAGGTCGAAGGCGACGGTGACCGCGGGGTCGACCCGATCGCGATAGGCATCGTCTTGGCGGGTCTCAAAGTTGGAGAGCGGTGTCTCACACTCCCAGCAGTAGGGAAGCACCCGGTAGCCCTCGTAGACAAGTCCCTTGCGGTAGAGGGTGGCGAAGGCCCAAAGGACACTCTCCATATAGGTCGTGTCCATGGTCTTGTAGTCGTTGTCGAAGCCCACCCAGCGGGCCTGGCGGGTGACGTAATGGCGCCACTCATTTGTGTACTTCAACACCGAGGTACGGCACAGATCGTTAAACCTGTCGATGCCATACTCGGTGATTGGGCCCCGACCAGAGACCCCGATCTCTTTTTCCACCTCAGTCTCTGCGGGAAGACCATGGCAGTCCCAGCCAAATCGTCGGTCGACGAGCTTGCCACGCATCGTCATGAACCGGGGCATCGCGTCCTTGACGAATCCGGTCAGCAGATGTCCATAGTGGGGAAGTCCATTTGCAAAGGGAGGCCCGTCGTAAAAGACGTACTCGTCAGCGTCGCGTCGTTGGTCGACCGACGCCTGGAAGGTCTGATCCTTGTCCCAAAAGGCGAGAACCGACTCCTCCATCGCTGGGTAGTTGGGCTGTTGAGGGGTGTTAGAGACCGTCGGATAACGGTGGCCCGTTGTGGACTCATCCATGGCTCTACAGTAGGCGCACATGACCGATGAACTGTTCACCATCATTGAGGCCACACCCGCAAGCAAAAATGGGAAAGAGCCAGAACGCGCGACGATCCTTTTGCCGATCTATGTGCAGCCAGGAGCGGGTCGCTCGACGGTAGTAGGAAGGCGACAGGGCGTGCTGCATCTTCGTGTCGCGCCACCTCCTCAAGATGGACGAGCCAACGCAGCTGTCGAAGAGCTGATCGCTGATCTGTTCGATGTTCCAGCCTCGGCCGCCAGTGTCGTCGCTGGTCACAAGAGTCGCGACAAGAGACTGCAGCTCGTGGGCGTCTCGCTTGAACACGTGCGGGCACAGCTCGATCGAGTCACAGCCAAGGTTGCACCAGGCGCATCCTTTAACCCTGGCAAGGTCCAACCGCGCCACTAGGAGACTCCAGTTCTACGCGATGTCGCGGAGGAGGCTGACTTCCGCTATCCTCTCCCTGCTTCGGGAGACGAGGAGACGAATTCATCATGGCGACCTCAGGCAGATTGGGTGCGGCGAATAAGTCCACGGGCAAGGGGCCGGTAGCGAAGAAGAGCCCACCAAAAAGTCAGGTCTCCAAAAAGGCGTCAGTCCAGAAGGTTCCAACTAAGAAAGCTGTGGCGAAGAAAATTCCCGTAAAGAAGACGATTTCATCCAAGACCGTGGCAAAGAAGAGTCCGGCAAAGAGCACCCCCGCAAAGAAGGTCGCCACAACCAAGGTTGTAGCAACCCGGGCGGTTGCCAAGAAGACTCCCGTAAAGCCAGCTCCAGCGAAAAAGGCCACTGCCCAAAAGACTCCCGTAAAGCCAGCTTCAGCGAAAAAGGTTGCCGCAACCAAGACCGTCGCGAAAAAGACGGTAGCCAAGGTTGTTCCGGCAAAGGCAGTTGCCTCCAAGACGCAAACAAAGCCAGCACCTGCGAAGTCCGTGCCGGTGACAAAGGCCGCTCCGGCTGCTGTCAAGGTACCTGCGGTAAAGAAGGCACCACCGCCAAAGAAGGTCAACCCCGGTTATCGCAAGGACACGGTCTTTCTCGACCGCCAGCGAGAGGCCCTCTTAGAGGAGCGAGACTCCCGGATCTCACAGATGCAGAGTCAGCGCAATGAGGCTGCCGCACTTGTCGATGAGATGGAGCCGGGCGATGTCCAGTTTGACGAGGAGTCGGGTGAGGGCGGCACACTTGCTGTCGATCGAGAGATGCACCTTGAGCTTGCAGCAAAACAACGCCTGCTGGTTGAAGACATCGATATCGCACTCCGCAAGATCGCACTTGGGACCTACGGGATCTGCGAGCGGTGTGAGACCTTGATTCCCAAGGCTCGGCTTGCGGCAATCCCACTTGCCCACATCTGTGTCCCCTGTGCGGCTGGCGGCCTCTCTCGCCGTTGATCGCAACGGACACCGCCCGGGGAGATCGATCTCGCCGATGCTGGCTGATTGGTTTCGCTATTGGTCTGGCGGTCATTGCTGCTGACCAGGTGACGAAGACCCTGGCTGTCGACCACCTCAGCCATCCTGTCCATCTGTTTGGTCCATTCTCCCTCGATCTCACCTACAACTCAGGTATTGCCTTTTCTATCGGGGCAGGGTTTGGTCTTCCAATTGTGATCATCGTGCTCTTAGGCCTTGGCGTCGTGGGGGTATCACGCCGGCACCAACTCAGCCCCGCCACC
This sequence comes from uncultured Acidimicrobiaceae bacterium, assembly GCA_903907185.1. Lineage (GTDB taxonomy): Bacteria > Actinomycetota > Acidimicrobiia > Acidimicrobiales > Bog-793 > CAIVND01. The sequence goes on along the minus strand of CAIVND010000210.1, from coordinate 4,505 downwards.
GCAGCAGCAGCGGGTTTGATCGGAGGCGGGGCACTCTCCAACCTCAGTGATCGGCTCGTCCGCCGAAATGGAGGTTCGGTCATTGATTTCATTCATTCGACCTTTTGGCCCACCTTCAATGTTGCCGACTCCGCGGTGGTCGTTGGATGTGTCATGGTGTTTGTTATCTATTGGCGGTCCCAAAGCACCCACCGGGGGCCGGAGGTGACCGAATCGGCGAGTGAGGGACAGAGCAATGACTGATCAGTCACCCCCGATACTCGCAGACGAGATCGTTGAGGTCTCGGTTGCGCTCGACGGAGAACGCGTAGACCGGGCACTGGCCATGATCACTGGCCGGTCACGATCGGAGATCACCGACCTCATCACTGCAGGCCGGATATTTGTGAATGACGTTGCGGTTCATGTGCGACATCATCGAGTCTCCTCGGGCGACGTCATCAGATTTGATGCCAAGCCGCTCGAAGAGCGAGTTGCGCTTCGTCCGGCTGCTGTGGGTGCGATCGACTTCGAGGTGATCTATGAGGATGATTCGATCATCGTGATCGACAAGCCGGCCGGTCTTGTTGTTCATCCTGGTGCCGGACATCATGATGACACCTTGGCATCTGGACTGATTACGAGGTATCCCGATCTCGTCGAGGCTGCTCAACGCGGTGCTGGCGATCCCTCTCGTCCGGGAATCGTGCACCGACTCGATAAGGACACCTCGGGCCTGCTCATCGTTGCCCGAACACCGCTCGCGTACGACTCACTTGTCGCCCAGCTCGCGAGTCGCTCGATGGGTCGCGAGTACCGTGCACTCGCGGTTGGAATTTTGGAGAATGAGGAGGGATTGATCGAGGCGCCGATTGGGCGATCGACTCGGTTTCCGACCAAGATGACGGTACTTGCGAGTGGTCGCGAGGCGAGAACTCGCTACGACGTCCTCAATCGCTACGATCAACCGATTCCGCTCACGTTGTTGCATCTAAAACTCGAGACTGGACGCACACATCAGATCCGCGTCCACCTCAGCGCCATCGGTCATCCAGTCATCGGTGACGTTCGCTACGGCGGACGCAAGAAAGAGATCGCTCTTGAGCGTCCATTCCTGCATGCAGAACGACTTCGGATCACCCACCCCACGACGCAGGCGTCGATGGAATGGGTCTCCGAAATTCCCGCTGATCTGGCGTCGTTGCTGAGAGAACTCCATCAGCTCGATGCAGATGAGCGGATCTAGCTGGTCTACCTAGGGGGGACTAGGCGACCGGCTCGATCTCTGGCTGGCGAGCCAAGAAGTGGAGTGCATTCTTCTCAGCGCTGCGAACCTTGCGCACGCCGATTCCGAGGCGCTTTGCGGTGTTTTCGAGCGAGGCTGGAGCCTCTCCAGTCAGTCCGTATCGGAGGCGGACAACCTCTTGTTCAAGGTCACCGAGTCGGGTAATTACCTGACGGAGTTTCTGGACCATCACCTGCTTGGCAACGTCTTCGTCGATCTCGAGGTTGTCTCCCGCCACGAGGTCAGCGAGCGTTGTTGCCGAATCTTCGCCAACGGTCTTGTCGAGGCTCGCGACGACGCGGGGCAGATGGTAGGCAGGCGTGTCTCCCTCGCGCTCAGCGTTCAGCTCAGCGGAGAGCGCATCCTCGGGTAGACGGATCGTCCGTCCCTTGGAGTTCACCGCTCGCTGGAGCGACTGACGGATCCACCACGTTGCGTAGGTCGAGAACTTAAAGCCGCGCTGCCAGTCGAACTTCTCGACGGCTCGCATGAGCCCGAAGGTTCCCTCCTGAATGAGATCGGTGAGGTCAACACCGCGACCTTGATAGCGCCGAGCCCACGAGACGACCAGCCGGAGGTTCGCGGCGATCATCTCCGCGCGAGCGCTCTTGTCACCGAGCTGTACTCGCTTGGCAAGCTCGGTCTGCTCGGCAGCAGTCAGCAGTGGGTACTTACCCATGTCATCGAGGAACATGCGCATGACGTCGGGTCCCGTGCCGGTGTATTCAATCTGCTCGTTAGACTTGGTCTTCGTAGTGCTCATCGTCGTCACCTTTCCCGATGCCCTCAAAACTTCGTTCACTCTCTCTAACGTCACAGTTCCCCGAGTTATTCCATCTTCAAGGGCTGTTTCTGTAGATATCTTTGCCCTTAGATCTGTGGATTGACTGGTCTTCAGCTGTGGACATACCCACTTTCGCGAGATCTATCCAAAATTGGTGAAACAGAGAGCTCGCACCAAGGTGGTGTGAGGTCGAGCTCAGGATATCGACCGGCTGTATCAGTCGAGAGGAGCGGTGGCTGGAGCCATTCCGAGAGACCTCGCAACCATATCAGCGAGGGTAAACGAGTCGAGGTGATGGCGCATGTGATCCCCGACCTCGGACCAGACAGCGAGCAGGATGCACTGTCCTTCATGGTCACAGGCACCATTGGTGTGGGGCTCGCCAAAGTCACCGACAACGATCGGTCCATCGACGGCACTGACGATCGATCCTAAGGTGATCTCACTTGCCGGACGGGCAAGCACATATCCGCCACCGACACCACGCTTGGAGATGACGATGCCAGCACCCTTAAGCGCTAGCAGAATCTGCTCGAGGTAGGGCTGGGGGAGTCCGGTCCGTTCCGCGATGTCGCGCACCGAGGTCGGTGTCTTATCTCCGTGGCGAAGCGCCAGGGAGAGGAGTGCTCGACTTGCGTAGTCACCGCGTGTGGATACCCGCATCCCTCCATCGTAGGACCGCTCACCACCTCCTGCGCCGTGTTCGTCATCGAGCGGTCACGAGATGGTCGACCTCGGATTGGGTCTTGTTGGCCCTTCCGGTAGATCCCTTGCGTCGTTTCATGGCGAAAAGCTTGGTCGAGAATGTGCGAATCGCTCTAATGTGCAGGAATGAAGATCTATACCCGTCACGGCGACGATGGTACGACCTCGCTCCGTGTGGGTGGCCGAGTCCGCAAGGACGACCAGGCAATCGATCTGGTTGGTGTCGTCGATGAGGCTCAAGCCTTTCTTGGACTCGCTCGATCATCTGCGGTACGGGGTGAGTGGCTCGATGAGACGCTAACCAAGATTGAACGTGACCTTTGGGTGCTGATGGCCGAGGTCACGACCAAGAGCTCTGCTCGAGACCAGCTCGAACCGGGGACAACGGCAGTGACACCAGCGATGATCGAGGCACTCGAGGTTGAGATCGACCGAGTAACGGCAACGCTCGATCTCTCGCCAAACTTTGCCGTACCGGGTGAGAGCCGTGAGGCAGCTGAACTTGATGTCGCTCGAACGATCGTCCGTCGGGCAGAGCGGATAGCTGTCGGTCTTGACCTCGATGACTCGTTGGTTGCGATGTACCTCAACCGGCTCTCGGATCTTTGCTGGACGCTCGCAAGAAGTCAAGAGTCTGCCCACCCCGTTCAGCGTCGAGCGCGTGGGTAGTTCGAATCTGGTTGATGTCTGTCCAAAACGAACGCCACCACGTAACGATGAACTCGATGTGAAAAAGAAAGCCCGATGCGAGAGAGAAAGGTTGTCATGACGGTTGAACTGCGATGGAGGACCGAACGGCAGAGCGCGGTCGAGATGACGGTGCAGCTGGTCGATAGCGATCTGTCCCTGATTAGCGGCGGCGGATCGGTCGATCCCACTACCGCCAAGTTGCGAGGATTCTCTGGCAAGGCGACCGAGACAATGACGACCGAGGGCGGGGGATCACTTACTCTCCTCGTTGGCGTCGGAGCGCTCGATGAACTGACCGCGGAGACGCTCAGACGTGTTGGCGCAGCCATTGCACGGGCAGCAACACAGTGCGACTCGATTGCGCTGTCGCTCGAGGGGCTTGGTGGTCGCCCCGTTCCGATTGCATCGGCTTGTGAATCACTCGGCATTGGGATCCTCCTTGCGAGTTACAGCTTTGATCGGTTTCGAACAACAAACCAAGCAAGCTCATTGCAACAGGTCTTCGTCGATGGTGCGAGCGAGGGAGTTATCACCAAGGCACTCGGTCGCGCTCAGGCGATCGGTGCGGGTGTTGCGCTCGCTCGCGACCTCGTGAACACTCCGGCGGGTGATCTCACACCCACGGATTTTGCCAAGATCGCAACAGAGGTCGGCACCAAGAGCGACCTCACTATCGAGGTGCTCGATGAAAGCGATATCGCCGAGGCAAAGATGGGTGGGCTCCTTGGAGTTGCCGCTGGCTCGGTGCAACCACCGCGATTTGTGCGAGCGACCTATGAGCCAGCTGGTGGAGCGAAAGAGCTCACAACCGTTGCGATCGTTGGCAAAGGCATCACCTTTGACTCGGGTGGACTCTCGCTAAAGACCGGGGCAGGAATGATGACGATGAAGACGGACATGGGGGGAGCAGCAGCGGTGCTCGGCGCGCTCTCGGCCTGCAAACAGCTCGGTGTTCCCGTCCGCGTCGTTGGCTATATGCCACTGACAGAGAACATGCCATCGGGCACTGCGACCAAGCCGGGCGACGTACTCACGACACGGAGTGGTCAGACGATCGAGGTC
>CAIVND010000209.1 GCA_903907185.1 uncultured Acidimicrobiaceae bacterium | reverse complement strand
TTGGTCCGATGTCCTGGCTCTCTCGCACAAGCCTTCAGCTCAACAACACCGTTCGAAATCTCGGGCACCTCAAGTTCAAAGAGCCTCTTGATCAAACCAGGATGTGAACGCGAGACGACGATCTGAGGACCCTTCGAGGTCTTTCGTACCTCCACGATGTAGGCCTTCAATCGTGCACCATGCTCATACCGCTCAAAGGGAACCTGCTCCGCTTGAGGAAGCAATGCCTCGACCTTTCCAAGATCAAGCAGTGTGAAGCGGTTATCGCTTTGCTGGATGATACCGGTGACGACATCACCTTCGCGTCCTGCGTACTCGTCGTACTTCAGGTCCCGCTCGGCCTCACGGATCCGCTGCATGATGACCTGTTTTGCTGCCTGTGCAGCAATTCGACCAAAGTCGTCTGGTGTGTCATCCCACTCTCGAGTGACGTTGCCGTCATCATCGAGCTCTTGTCCATAGACTCGGATCTCGCCCGAATCGGAGTCGATGGTGACGAATGCCTCTTCCGCCGCCGTCGCGAGTCGCTTATAGGCGGCAACGAGAGCATTCGCGAGTGCCTCAAGCAGCGTGTCAACAGCAATGCCCTTGTCTCTCGCTATCTGTTGCAACGCCTCCAAAAACTCAAAGTTGTTTGCCTGTGTCATCTACTGGTCTCCCTCAAAAACTCTGGTGCTTGGCTAGTGAGTTGATCGTCGTCCTCGTCCGCGATGTCGAGATCAACCCCGCTCTCACTTGAGCGCGTCCGTTTGTCAGCAGCAAGAGCTGCCTTCCAATCAAAGACGGTGTGTGCGCGATCGATCTCTATATAGGAGAGCTCACGCGTCTGAGATTCATTGTTCGGCATGACCGATATGCCTGAGACATCTGCTTGCACGAGATGGCCCTCAAAGCGGCGACTCCCGACCACCGAGCTCTTCGTTCGGACGGCGATCGATTGACCGACCGCATGGACGAAGTGCTCCGGACGACGAAGGCGTCGCTCCAGGCCTGGGCTCGATACCTCAAGCTCATAGGAACCCTCTGGAGCCAGTGCCTCGTTCGCGTCCAAAAAATCGCTGATCGATCGCGAGGCCGTCGTGAGCGACTCCAGATCAAGACCATCGGATCGAGTCACCGTAAAACTGAGTACACCCTGGCGCAGTTCAACATCGACCAGGTCAACCCCAACTTCACTGAGAAGCATAGAGATGGTCTCCTCGAGTGAACGAAGATCCTTTGCCACCGAGAACGCCTCCTCTCCATAGTTGTCATCTCGTCGTTTGACCTCGTAGAAAACAAGAACGTGGGCGCGAGCCCACGTTCACCTACGACATCCCGCACAACTTCGGCTCCACTGTAGCAGCCCACGACATCTGTTTAGGCATCGGAGCAACCTGCAAGATCGAGATTTTCCCTGCTAAATGGCAAAAATTGATCAGCGAATCATCTTACGAAATGCCTCGATTGCCGGTAGAACGGTCGGTAGTGGTGCAACCGATAGTTGCAAACCACGAACGATTCGGTGGCTGTTGCGCCGAGTAACGAGGAAGTATGCCCCCCATGCGCACCGGAGAAAGCCCCGAACCACACGGCCAAACGAGTTCTTCCGTGCTTGATATCCGCCCCTATCGTCGTATCGGGGCCATCGGAAGCGCTGAATCCCTGAGACTATTAGTCCGCGACATTCAACGATCTTGTCGGGTCGACGCCCAGATCATCGACCTTGATCATTGCGCGCGCGACCTGCTCAAAGGAACTGAGCACGATGAGGTTGAGAACGCATCCAACGCCGACGCGATCTTGGCGATG
>CAIVND010000208.1 GCA_903907185.1 uncultured Acidimicrobiaceae bacterium | reverse complement strand
CTCACTACGTCAGGCATTCGCTACCTCTGCGGGAGAGAACGTTCTGTTCGATCTCACCATTGGGAGTGAGCGCCACCTCGCGCTCGCACGTGACCTCCAGCGTCACCCGGTCCGCCGAACGATCTCGCACGTAGATTTTCTCGTTGTTAACCGCGATGAGGTTGTCTCGGCCGAAGTTCCATTGATGCTTATTGGCGAGGCACTTTCTGTCACTCGAGCGGGGGGAACCGTTGATCAGACAACCTTCACCCTTCCCGTCAGAGCGAAGCCTGCTGACATTCCTGCCCACATTGAGATTGACATCACCGATCTCGAGCTCGGTCACGCGATCCGAGTCAGCGACATTGCTGGACTCACCGGCGTTACCTTTGAACTCGATCTTGAAACCGCCTTGGTGACCGGAATTGCGGCTCGGGTTGCATCGGTAGCGGTCGAGGAAGAGGTGGCGGCCGAGGGTGCGACATCGGACGCAACACCTGCAGCTGGCAACTAGAGCTACTTGCGCTCGGCATCGTCGAGCGCAGTACACGAAATATGTCGAGCCTCCTCGTTATCGGTCTCGGTAATCCGGGCGAGGAATACGCAAAAACGCGTCATAACGTTGGTGCTGCAACGGTCGATCTCATGGTTAAGCAGCTCAGCCTCTCATTGAGCACGCAAAAGGCAACGAAGGCCCGCGTAGCGGTGACGACGGTATCTGGCGAGCGTGTGATCTTTGCTATTCCGATGACCTACATGAATGACTCTGGCAAAGCGGCATCTCTACTTACGCGTCACTACCTCGGCGATGAGGAAGAGCCCCTTCATCAGATCATGGTGATCCACGATGAGCTTGATCTCGACGCCGGCGTGGTGCGTCTCAAGTTCGGAGGCGGTACAGCCGGACATAACGGCCTGAAATCACTAGGTGCCCACCTTCATGGCTTTGACTTTGGCCGCCTGCGAATTGGTGTTGGTCGACCGCCGGGACAGATGTCCGGAGCGGACTATGTGCTGCGTCGACTTACAAAATCAGATGCAGAGGTGCTTGATCTCGCCTGTCATCGGGCAACAGATGCTGTCTCGGCGGTGATCGCAGACGGCTTCGACCGGGCGATGAACGTCTTCAATACTCGATGAGTTCCCCTCTCTCGCCACTGACAACACTCCTCGCCGGCGATCGTGTCCTTGCCTCACTTCTTGGAGCTGGTGACACCCGGGTTGCGGTCTCGGAGAATCTGCGCCCGTTCGTCTGCGCCTCGCTTGCGGATCTTTCGTCTGCGCCAGTGGTCTTATTCGCCACTGCCACCGCGAACGAGGCAGAACGACTCACCCATGACCTGCGTGCCTTTCTCGACGAAGATCGCGTACTTGCCTTTCCAGCATGGGAGACCCTTCCCTTCGAGCGAGTTTCACCGAGCATCGAGACCATGGGGCTCCGTCTTTCAACCATTGCAAGGGTTCATGCCGCTCATCGGCGCGATGACGCAGAAGATCGTTCCCTCTGCGTCATCGCGCCGATCAAAGCGCTTTTGCAGCGACTTGGCTCGGGAACTGCCGCCGGGTCACTCGTCATCGCGCCCGGAGACCGCATTGATGTCGAGGAGATCGTTCGACGGTGTGTCGATCTTGGTTATCGACGTGAATACCAAGTTGAACATCGCGGAGAGATCGCGGTGCGCGGTGGAATCGTTGATATCTATCCCTCGACCGGTGAGATCGGTGTACGGATCGACTGTTTTGGCGATGAAGTTGATCGACTTACAGAGTTTGATATCGCCGATCAACGGTCGATTCGCGACCTTACTGAAGCGGAGATCTTTGCCTGTAGAGAGCTCGTGCTGACCGAGTCTGATCGCGATCGAGCAAAGGTTCTCGCAACCACGATGAGCTACGCCCGTGAGCAGTTTGCCCGCATCGCTGACGGCGAGAGCTTTGAGGGAGTCGAATCTTTCTTGCCCTGGCTTGAGGCTGAGGAACTGATCTTTACCGATCTGTTGATGAGTACGGATCGTGTTGTGCTCATCGAACCTCGTCGGATGCGAGATCGAGCGGTTGAGCTTCTTGAAGAGGAGGCGTCGCTCGCCTCATCCCTCGCAGTGACCTGGGGAGTAGCGAACGAGAGCGACGGTAATAGTGGTGGATTTCCAAAACTTCACGTGGAGTTTGAGCGGCTCCTGGCAAAGGTAAGAGCGCCGATGGCCTCACTTCTCTCCAACGCAGATTCGCCCGATACGGAGGGTATGCGAGCAGGAAGTTGGCCAGTAATCCGGGGCGAGGCGGAGCCACTGACGCGACGGATCGGCGAACTCGTCCGTCGAGAGATGCCGGTGGTCGTTGCGGCCGATGGACGCGGGAGCGCCGAACGGTTGAGCATCTCACTTGAGTCAGAGGGCCTCTTGGTCGATCGCCTATTCCTCGCGGAGGAGCTTTCGACTGATACCTATGGAGAGCGACTTCGACGAGCGGGCGTGCACGTCGTGGTTGCGCAACTCGACCGCGGTTTTGTCTACGAATTCGCGGGTCTCGCCGTGCTGGCTGAATCCGACGTCACTGGGCGTCACCGTCCTCATCGCGTGCCGAGGCCGCGAGCGCGCGCCGCGGGAGGGTTCTTTGATGATCTTGCTACCGGTGGCTATGTCGTTCACCACATCCATGGCGTTGCACGATTCCAGGGTCTTGTTACCCAGCAGATGGGTGGAGTCGCACGGGACTATCTACTGCTCGAATACCGCGGTGGGGACAAGCTTTACGTGCCCTCGGATCAGATCGAGACCATCACTCCATATAGCGGTGGGGAATCGCCAACGCTGAACAGGCTGAATGGCGCTGAGTGGCAGCGTCAACGGAGTCGAGTCAGACAGGCAGCTCGAGAGATTGCACAGGAGTTGGTTGTGCTCTACCAACGCCGTCTCGTTACTCCGGGTCACCTCTTCGGTCCAGATACGCCATGGCAGCTGGAGATGGAGGGCGCCTTTCCCTTCCCGGAGACACACGATCAACTTCGAGCGATCGCTGAGACCAAAGCCGATATGGAGCGAGCGGTACCGATGGACCGCTTGATCTGCGGCGATGTCGGATTTGGCAAGACCGAAGTCGCTGTTCGAGCCGTGTTCAAAGCGGTGCAGGAAGGCAAGCAGGCAGTAGTCCTCGTGCCGACAACACTGCTCGCGCAGCAGCACCTCCAAACATTCTCCGACCGGTTCGCCGGATATCCCGTGCGAGTCGAGGCGTTATCGCGCTTTCTGACTGCGACGCAGGCGCGTCAAGTCATCGCTGGGTTAAAGGACGGTTCTATCGATGTCGTCATTGGGACACACCGCGTGCTCTCAGAGGAGATTGCTTTTAAAGATCTTGGTCTGCTTGTAGTCGACGAGGAGCAACGATTTGGCGTCGGACACAAGGAGCGGATCAAGTCACTGAAGGTCGGTGTTGATGTACTAACGCTCTCTGCAAGTCCTGTACCGCGGACGCTCGAGATGGGCCTCACCGGAATCCGGGATCTTTCGATCATCGACACGCCCCCGGCTGAGCGCCAGCCCATTCTCACCTACGTCGGAGAGTACGACGATCGCGCCGTCGCAGAGGCGATCCGACGCGAGTTACTTCGCGAGGGGCAGGTATTTTATGTTCACAACCGTGTCGTCGATATTGATCGAGCTGCGCAGGCACTTCGCGATCTTGTACCTGAGGCTCGGGTTGCCGTCGCGCATGGGCAGATGGACGAGGGAACGCTCGAGCAGGTAGTCATCGATTTTGCCGAAGGAAAATACGATGTCTTGGTCTGCACAACGATTATTGAATCGGGCATCGATATGCCAACCGTCAACACACTCGTTGTTGAGCGGTCTGATCTTCTTGGCCTTGGACAGCTTCACCAGCTGCGGGGACGAGTGGGTCGGGCCGGTCAACGTGCCTATGCCTACCTCTTTCATCCCTCCGACCGAGTGCTCTCTGAACAGGCCTACGAGCGGCTGAAGACGATTGGAGAGCACACTGAACTTGGATCAGGGTTCAAGATTGCAATGCGTGATCTCGAGATCCGCGGAGCTGGCAACCTGCTGGGGAAGGATCAGTCGGGACACATCGCGGCGGTTGGCTACGACCTCTACGTGCGCATGGTTGCTGAGGCGGTTGCCGAGCTGAAGGGCGAGGAGGTCCGTGAGCCGGCAGAGATCAAGATCGAACTTCCTCTCACTGCACACATTCCCACTGGCTATATCGATCGGGAGGATCTTCGCCTCGAAGGTTATCGACGCCTCGCTGCAGCGACCGAGCCGACCGAGATCGAGGACATTGGCACTGAGTGGCTTGATCGATACGGACCACTTCCGGACCCGGTGACTGCACTCCTTGAGGTGGCTCACCTTCGAGTTACCTGTCTACGGGTGGGGATCACGGACATCGTTGCCACGCCCTATCGCCCCGGTTCGGGCGGACCAGGAGAGATCGGAGGTGTTGTCGTTCGCATTTCACCCATCAAGCTCGTTGCATCAGCCAAGATCCGGCTTCAACGCGTCGCACCGAAGGCTCTCTTAAAAGAGCAGGCAAACGAGCTCCAGCTACCGCTCAAAAGCGCGACTGGCGTTGTCGGCCAACTCCAGCAGTTCCTCGACGGCCTGTTCCCTGTTGAAGACTGAATGGGCGTCGTGTTGGCCGATTGGCCACCAGCCACCTACCATTGGAGTGTTGTGAAAAAATTCCTTCTCCCACTGAGCCTGCTTGTCGCATCTGCCCTTGCTGTTAGTGCCTGTGGCGTATCTGCAACCTCGGACGCTGCCTCCGTCGATGGTCAGGGGATCTCGATCTCCACGTTGAATCAGACCGTTACGGGTGTGACGACGAGTGCTCCCTTTAGCTGCTTAGTCTCCCAGCAGGGTGCCATCCATGGATCGGGTGTGGCGGGTACTTACAGCGCAAAGTTCGTAGCGCAACAGCTATCCCTCCTCGTGCAGGAGAAGGTCATCGCTGGTGAGGTGAACCGGTTGCACCTCACGTCAAGTTCGATCGCGGCGACATTGGCCCAGAGTCAGCTCGCTGGCGCGCTGGCCGGTCAGAGCGGATCTGCCTGTTCATCAACAGGAGCACAGGTTCTTGCGAGCCTTCCAGCCTCCTATGCAAAATTGTTACTCAACCTGCAACTCGACCAGGATCTTGTTAGCGCTCACCTTGCGGGAGCAACGCTTAGCACTCAAGGGATTGCTGCCTATACGGCCACGCACCCCGGTGTGACCTCACAGGCGTGCGTCTCGGTGATCTTGGTCAGTTCAAAGAGCGCTGCAGATGGTGTAGAGACCAAGCTCCACGCAGGAGCAAGTTTCAGTGCAATTGCAAAGACGACATCGGTTGACTCGACAAGTGCAGCAAATGGCGGTGCACTTGGCTGCGTCTATCCCGGTCAGTTCACAGGATCACTCTCGAACGTGGTGAGTTCGATCGCAGTGAACAGTCCCTCGGCGCCAATCGCATTTCAATCGGACTTTGTCATCCTTGAGGTAACCCAGCGTCATCCTGGGACTGGCCCGGAGGCAGCGCTTGCCATCGTGAGCTCACAGACCAATGCGGAGAGCGCTTTCATGTTGAACGTTGAGCGCCAGCGAAGCGTATGGATCAACTCCCAGTACGGCAGCTGGCGGCTCAGTTCGGGACAGCTCGAGGTAGTCAATGGATCTGGTCCGAAGAACTCCTTTGTCTTGAACCCCAATGCGGTAACGCCAAGTGGCGACACCTATAAGTAGATAGATGCATTCTCCCCGCTCGAGGCAAAGCCCGTCGGGTGCAGAAAAGACCCCACTAGACAAGGTGGGAGAACTCCCGGTCGTTGTTGTGGCGGGACTTGGACCCGCTGGACCAGAGTTCACCACTCCAGCGGTTCGTGATGCTTTGATGAGTGCACCTTCGCGGTATCTGCGTACTGAGCGGCATCCAGCAGCGCAACCATTTGTTTCCGCTGGCGTGCCAACTTTCGATCATTACTACGAGTCAAGCGCAGATTTTGAACAGACCTATGGACTCATCGTTGAGGATCTCGTAGCAGCTGCACAAGCTCATGGTCGCGTTGTCTACGGCGTCCCCGGTTCCCCAACGGTGCTCGAGCGTGCTGTTGTATTGCTTCGACTCGACGATCGAGTGCAGGTCGAGACGCTCGCTGGGCTCTCCTTTCTTGATCTCGCTTGGGATCGTCTTGGTATCGACCCAGTAAACGCTGGAGTTCGGTTGATCAATGGTGAGAATTTCTCTATCGACGCGGCGGGTGAGCGCGGCCCACTGTTAGTTAGCCACACGTGGTCGAACGCGGTCCTCTCAGAGATCAAGCTCTCGATCGAGCCAGAGGAGGGGACAAGGGCAGTGATCTGTCACCACTTGGGGCTCGAAGATGAGCAGATCCAAGACGTTGCCTGGGAGGATCTCGACCGCATCATCCGAGCAGATCATCTCACCTGTCTTTTTATTCCGGAGCTCTCCCGACCGCCAGCCTATGAGCTTGCAAGAGCGGCGAGTGTTGTCGCAACGTTGCGCACAGCCTGTCCATGGGACGCTGAGCAGACCCACCAGTCTCTTGTTCGACATCTGCTTGAAGAGACCTATGAAGCAATTGAGGCAATTGAAGAGCTTGGCGATCCTCCAGATCTCGAAGCCTCCGAGCTGCTTGAGGAGGAGCTTGGTGATGTGCTCTGCCAAGTGCTCTTCCACGCGACAATCGCAAGTGAGGAGGGGCTTTTTAGCCTCTCAGATGTTGCTCAATCACTGGCGGACAAACTTATTCGGCGTCATCCACATGTCTATCGAAATGACAAACATGGCGAACAGACTGAGGTTGACGCAGGCAAGGTGCTTGCAAATTGGGAGCAACAAAAGCAGTTCGAGAAGGGTCGAACAAGTCTGACCGATGGAATTCCGACTGCCCTACCAGCTCTTTCGTACGCGGCAAAGCTTGAAAAGAAGGCGTCCACGGTCTCTTTCGGTGTCGAGGAGTTGCTTGGACATTCACCGTACGGATCTGCTGTCGAATCGCTCGAACTTCGCGATGAGCAGGATTACGGGGACCTTCTGTTCGCAATTGTGCAGCAAGCGACGGCTGCTGGAGTAGATCCAGAGGCTGCATTGAGAAAGGCAGCACGTCGCTTCCGCAGCTGTTTTGTCGCCGTTGAGGAGCTTGTCCGTCAAGAGGGGCGCAGTTTTGCGGACCTCGACCACGCAGCACGCCGGTCGCTCTGGGCACAGGCGATCGATGAAGCCCAGGCTTAATCTCTCACCGACACCAATATTTTTGCTGCCTTTGCTAACTTCGGAGGCTAGTTGTGCGGAACCTGCACGCGAGGACGAGGAGTAACAACCAGTGAGTGGGATTCTCAAGCTCAGTGCACATGAGGTACTTGATTCTCGAGGCAATCCGACGGTTGAGGTCACCTGCCTCCTCGACTCTGGAGCAGAGGGCCGAGCCATTGTGCCCTCAGGTGCTTCGACGGGATCATTCGAGGCAACGGAGCTCCGAGATGGTGGAGATCGCTACGGAGGCAAGGGCGTTCTGCAGGCAGTTGCGAACGTCAACACTACGATCGCGGCGGCGCTGCAAGGTCTTGATGCCGAGGACCAACGTGCTGTAGATCTCACGCTCATCGACCTCGACGGAACGTTGAATAAATCCAAACTTGGCGCAAATGCCATCTTGGGGGTCTCGTTGGCTGCTGCAAAAGCGGTAGCGGACGAACTTGGTCTTAGCCTCTTTCGATACGTTGGCGGCGTCGGAGCTCACGTGTTGCCCGTGCCCATGATGAACGTTCTTAACGGTGGAGTTCATGCGGACAACAACATTGACTTTCAAGAGTTCATGATTGTTCCTCACGGAGCACCCTCTTTTCGCGAGGCTCTGCGTTGGGGGTCAGAGATCTACCACACCCTCGCGGGAGTCCTCCGGAGTCGAGGCCTCGGTACAGCGGTCGGAGATGAAGGAGGGTTCGCGCCAAACCTCAAATCAAATGAGGAGGCACTCTCGGTCTTGGTTGAGGCCATCGAAGCAGCCGGTCATGTTCCCGGTTCTGAGATTGCTATCGCCCTCGATCCTGCATCAACGGAGTTCTACCGTGATGGTTCCTATGTCCTTGCTGGAGAGAATCGAACCGTGAGCTCTCAAGAGTTGGTCGACTACTGGGCTGATATCTCAGCGCGATACCCCGTCATCTCCATCGAAGATGGGATGTCCGAGGAGGACTGGGAGGGCTGGGCACTTCTCACTAAGGCCATCGGTGATCGTGTGCAGCTGGTCGGTGATGACTTGTTCGTGACGAACGTCAACCGGCTCCAACGAGGTATCGACCAGGCAACGGCGAATGCCGTCCTCGTCAAAGTTAACCAGATTGGAACCTTGACCGAGACCCTCGCGACGGTCGCCCTCGCGACGCGGTCCTCCTATCGATCGGTGATGTCTCATCGGTCTGGTGAGAGCGAGGACACAACGATCGCCGATCTCGCAGTGGCAACGAACTGTGGGCAGATCAAGACGGGGGCACCTGCTCGCTCAGATCGCGTTGCAAAATACAACCAGCTGCTCCGCATTGAAGCAGAGCTCGGCGAAAGCGCCTTTTGGCCAGGAGCCTCCGCGTTTGCGCGCGGGTTGCCCACCGGAGGCTCGCACTAAACATGCTTGAACTCAGCCGCGCTCGGCAGATATTCGTGGCGGCCTTTTTTGGCTCTATCGCGCTACTTGCGTTGGAGTTCCCACTTCACACACTGTTGAATCAACGATCACAGATCTCACAGGTGGCCTCCGAGCTCAGCACAGTACGGAGCCACAATGTTGCACTCAATTCGGATATCTCATCGCTCTCAAAGTCATCGAGGATCGCCTCAATCGCTCATGAAGAGTACGGTCTCGTCAAGCCCGGCCAACGTTCCTATGTGATTCTTCCGGCGGCAGGTTCGAAGGGCAGCACGAACTCACTCGGTGCCGGGGCTGTTCCGCTCTCAGACATTGGTCCAACCGCGGCCAGTCCAACTGCGTCGACATCGGTGAGCTCGCCAAGTCAGCCATCGGGTTCGCTCCTCTCCCGAGTGGTCCATCGGCTTGAGTTTTGGCGTTGACTCAACTCTTCAGCTGAGCGAGAGACCTTAGAGCAGACTGGCGATCGCAGCGCAGGTGGGCCAAGGTGCAAATGAATTGCCCGAACGTTGGTAGAGACGATATGCGGCCGCATCTTGAGTCTGGGACGGGGCCGCGCTCGCCAAACCGCTCTCCCCAAGACCGATCCAGGTCGACGACGAGAATTGGTAGGCGCCGTAGTAGCCGTTCCCCGTGTTAAGTGAGTAGTCCCCGCTCGACTCACAGTTACGGATCGCTGCAAAGCTGCCCGCCAAGGTCGTTGGCGCGGGTCCGCCAATGCTTACGCTTGAGATTCCTCCGCTTGAGGGCGGACCAGCAGCGAGCCTTGCTCTTGCCGCAGCAGCGGCCGCAGCCGCAGCAGCGGCCGCGGCAACAAGGGCGTTGAGCCGGGAGTCCGTCGAGTTGTACAGTGCCTGCTCGGCCTTAACGGTGGCAAGGACTTGGTCGCGTGCAACAGCCGTCGCGCTGAGAGCGATGGCTTCGTTCGCCGCGGCGCTCTGTTCGAGGTTGAGCGAGATCGTGAGATTGTGCTGGTCACCAATGAACTGTTCTGTCGCTTGATCGAGTTGACCGGTAGCCACCTTGAGGTACGTGGAGCTTGAAATCTGTCGATCGGGGTTGGAAGACCAGTTCAAGATGGCAGAATTGTCGACTCCTCCCGATACGTAGGCGCTTACGAGCGCCTGTTGAACGCGCCCACGATCGCGAGCGATGAGCCGCTCGACATGGTGGATCTTGATCCTTGTGCTGGCTGCAAGTGCTCGGTTCGCTGAGTACTGTCCTGCCTGCGCAAGGTAGGTCGCACTAATTGGTGCAAGCCGAGCGTTGTCTTCGGTGATCTGTGCGGCAATCGCCTGTGCTTTTGCCTTCAAGTCGGTGATCCCCGAAGCCGAGGAATGTGCGGTGGACAATGGTGCGCTAGTGAGCACAAACGTCAGAGCAAACATCGCCACCGCAAGGTTCGTGCCGCGAGATCTTGTCTCGTGATGGAGAGAGGGGGATACGTCCATATAGGTAACGGGCAGGTCGGTCACGAAGGAATCGGGCCTTGCCCTGAGGAGACGCTAGCGGGGTCGCAGCGAACTGGCAACGAGGGGTGGCAGGCCAGAGCAACAGGCGCCGCGCACAGGCCTCCGAGGCGTTCCGTTGCCGGTACAATTTCTAGGTGAACGTAGCCGGAGTCATCCTCGCGTTCGGTCCAGAACCTCGAGTGAACAGGTCAGGTCGGCCGTCTCAAGCTCGCTCTGAAGTGCTTACCCGTGTTGCCCTCGGGGCTGGCCTTGATGAGGTAATTGTCGTCGTTGACACTATTGATCGTGTCAACCATCTTCCTGAGGGTGTCACCGTTCTTCTCGACGAGGGTGGAAGCCAGGCCTCGGCTCTGCGCTCGGCTGTCGACTGGTGCACTCGAGAGGGTGTCGAGACCATCATCTTGGCGACGCTCGACCCTCCGCTTCCCGGTACCGATGTTGTCATCGACGCGGCGACCTGGCGTCGGCTCGGGGCGAGCGATCTTGGACCGTTGGTCGTTGCGACGGCGATCGGTCGAAATACTGGGCTCTTTCGGATCGAAGCCGATGTCTGGCCGCTCCTGCCACTTGATGGGGCGATTGTGGCAACGCTCAGCGGAAAGATCGGACTCCTTCGCGAGCTTGAGGTCTCCGAGATTGTTGACAGGGATCAGCGTTGAAATAAATGGCTAACCATCACGCGAATGAGTCAGCCTCTCCGGGCGAGATTGCGCGAGTCGCCGAGCTCATCGGACGGGCACCCTCGGGTGATTTTTCGGTTGTAGTACGAGACCGGTCCGGCGATCCAGTGGTGATCCGCAATGCACCATTTCTCCATGACGGCACGCCGATGCCGACGCGCTACTGGCTTGTTGGTAAAGAGATTCAAGAGGCCGTTGGTCGTCTTGAGTCCTCCGGAGGGGTTCGAAGGATCGAGGCGCATTTTGATCCCAACATTATTTCGACGACTCACGAACGCTATGCCGGCGAACGCGATGGTCTGATTAACAGTGACTACCAGGGGCCTCGACCCTCTGGTGGGGTAGGTGGAACGAGACGAGGACTCAAATGCCTTCACGCGCACGTTGCCGCGTATCTGGCCGGTACCGGTGATCCGGTTGGTCGTTACGTGGTTCAGCAGATTCGTGAACAGATCACGGGTGCAGTTGGCGCAATCGACTGTGGGACAAATTCGACACGGCTCCTCGTGCTCGACAGCAATGGTGAGGTACTCGAACGCCGGATGGTCATCACGCGCCTCGGTGAGGGTGTTGATCAGACTGGTCATCTTCTCCCGGCCGCGATCGAGCGCACGATCGCTGCTCTTCGCGCTTATCGAGAGATTCTCGACCGCCATGGCGTGGTGTCGGCTCGCGCAACAGCGACATCGGCCGCTCGCGATGCCCTCAATCGCGAGGAGCTGTTCTCGAGCGCAAGAGAAGTGCTCGGATTCGAACTTGAACTTCTTCACGGTGTGGAAGAGGGAACACTCTCTTACCTCGGTGCAACTGCGGGACTGGACCACCACGTGGGCGCTTATCTAGTTGTCGACATCGGCGGTGGATCGACAGAGTTTGCTGCCGGATCGAGTGATAATGAGGGGTCGATCTCGAGTGTTGCCTCGCTCGATATTGGCTGCGTCCGCCTGACGGAGCGGTTTTTCCAAGGTGATCCGCCGAGTCAGGAGCAGATCACGGCTGCTCGCTCGGTGGTAACCAAGATGATCGCAGAGCTACGGATCGCGCAGCCATCACTCAGTTCGCCGCATTCACTTGTCGGTGTAGCGGGCACCGTGGCGACACTCGCTACGAGATCGCTCGGACTCAGCGAGTATGAGGGATCGAAAACACATCACGTAAAAATCACAAAGGCCTTTGTCGATGATGAGTTCGACCTCTTAAGCTCGATGAGCGCCGATCGTCGACGAGCCCTGCCGGGAATCGAGACCGCAAGAGCGGATGTCATCGTGGGGGGGCTCCTAATCGTTCAGCAGGTATTTGATCGATTCGGTTTCGACGAGATGATCTACTCCGAAAGTGACATTCTCGATGGACTTGCATCGAGTCAGCTCGCCCGCTGATCCTCAGCTCTCGGCAAAACGAGTTCACAGATCCTCTCAACAAACCCGTCCATATCTTGATGGTGTTTATTGACATAGTCCCGACCATTTCGGGCAAAGCGATCGCGAATCGAGCGGTCTGTCATGATACGAACACAGTCAAGTAGCTCGCCGTTATTGCGGAACCAAAGTCCAGCGTTTGCCTTTCTTGCGTGTTCCATTGCTGCTGAGCCGTCCGGAACGATGACCGGGGTGTCAAACATCAGCGACTCAATCGTCTCGCGCCCAAAGGTCTGGGTGGGTCGAAGGTCGATGGTAAAAAGTGCATGGGCCATCAGGCGCCAAAGGTTGACCCGCGAAGGATTGACCGGAAGCGGCAACATATTGACGTTGTCTGCGAGAATCCAACTCTCGCCGTCGACCTCGGCAACTGATATTGGAAGCTCATCGGGAATCTCGTCGTCGGTGAACCGCCAGCTCTCCTCTGGGAGGTCAGATCGAGTTACTCTTCCGGCGACAGCGGTAATGATTTCGTGAGTGATGTCATGATCGAACTGCGCCCCTCCTGGTGGAAAGTTTCGAATAAGCAGCACAAACGGTTGGAAGAAACGAACGCCGAAGAGCGTGTCAGCTGTTGCCGCTCGGTTAATGGAGAGTGCAAGATCGAGAGAAGCGACCCTTGGAGAGTGCGCTCGAGGGAGATCGTTGAAAACCCGTTCTTCTCCTGGGTGAGTGACGATGATCTGGTCGGCAAACGCGGCAATCTTTTGTGCTGCGTTTTCTTCGAGATCGGTCATCATTTCGCTCATCGGTAAAAAAACGATCCGACGGTTCTGCTCTCCCCGAATCCGGTCAAGGTCGTAGGGATGGAGCTCTCCACAGAGGATGACTGCGTCGGGATTGAGCAGGTCGATCTGCTCATTGACCGATCCGATCTGCTCCACCTGATCGTCCAGCAACGTTTGTAGGTAGTCAGGGAGTTCGGTTGACTGGCCCTTAGGCGATAGAGCGAGCCGCAAAAGAGACCGTTGGTCAGATTGGGGCCGGTTGAGTGGAAAGGTGTGGAGAGCAAAGACGCTATCGAACCCACTGCTTCGTTGTTCCGCTCGATCATTGAGGTAGAGCACATCAACTTCAAATTGAAGTGCGAGTGCGCCTGCTACCTGACGGACAATGGCAATCCGTTCAGACTCGGTCTCTCCCCAAAACGAGGTGATGATCGCGACACGGCCGCGTAGGCGCGAGGTGACCATTTCCCTGGGAAATCAGCGATCTTTGAGTTGATCGATGCTCTCATCGACATACTTTGAGAGTGAGAGGAGGTCAGTTCGGATTGTGTCGAGAAGCTCGCGTTCATCAGATCCAGCAACCTCATCGATGCGATAGGCGAGCGCATCGATCGACTGTGCAATCGCGACACGAAACTCCTGTTCCTCAGTGAAATATCGGTCCATCGACGAGTTGATGATTCGAGCGATGATTTTGAGGAGTATTGCCTTTGGTCCTTTTCCGGTTCCCGAGTTCGTTCTCGACGAACCCATATCCCACCGGTGGTGCAGATGATGAATCGCCGGGTGAAGGTGGATCGCATCGCGGTCCGAACGCAGCAGGAGATCGTCAAAGCTTGCCTGAGGTACCCAGTTGCGTGGGTACTCAACGGGCGAGGTTTCGAGAAGCTCTCTCAGACGCTCAACGATGATCGATGCATCGAGATTGATCTCTCCAGGTAGGTCATCCATCGGTAGTCCTCCTGTTGGGTTGAGAGTGGGCACCAGTAGCGCCAGTGGCTGAGGTTCTTGTTGAGATATGGATCGCCTTCGATGATGGTATTGGCCCATCGGGCGACCACTGTTGCATGTTCTTCAAGGTCATCGGTGTGACCCCGACTTCGCGACTCGTGATGAACAAGCTCTGCAAGGGGGGTGAACACGATGAGGTGTCCCTGTTCGCGAACTTTCAGGCAGTAGTCCACGTCGTTGAAGGCTACTGGCAACTCTTCGTTGAATCCGCCCACGGACTCGAAGATCTCCCGCCGAGTCATAAGACAGGCGCCCGTGACGACGGAGCAGTTTCGCGTCGCAATTGAGGTTGAGTTATAGCCAGGTCGGTCGCCAGGACGGCCGCGCAAGATATGCCCAGCGATGCCCCCAAGACCAATGACGACACCAGCGTGTTGTATTGACCCATCTGGATAGACAAGTTTTGCACCGACGGCTCCGACCTCGTTGCGCTGGGCGTGACCAACCAACGCGTGGAGCCAACCAGGTTTTTGTGCTTCGATGTCATTATTTGAGAAGAGGAAGATCTCTCCCGTTGCCTGTTGAGCACCGAAGTTGTTCACCGCGGACCAGTTGAAGGGCATTGGGTAGCTAACGATCTTGATGTCGGCGTCGTCGCCGTAGCGATCGAGCAGGGCTTGAGTCTCTGGCAGCTCCGAGTTGTTGTCGACCAAGACGAATTCAAAGTTGTCATACCCCGGTGCCTCTCGCATGGTTGTGATGCAGGTTGCAAGCAGGGCAGGCTCATCGCGGAAGGGAATGATGATGCTCACGCGCGGGGTTCCGTTGATCTCGCGCTGAACGTGGTAGCGGCCGGGGAAATGACTGTCCTCGATGACAGTTCCCTTTTCTCCTCGTCGAAGGAGAGCATCTTTGAGAGCACGTCGTCCTGCGTCATAGGCCCAGGGTTTTGCTACAGAGCCAACTCGATCGGTTGCCGCGGATCCTGGCAGCGTTCGCCAGTGATATAGGACATCGGGAATGTGGATGATGGTGTGCGCACATTCGGTGGCTCGCAGTGCCAGGTCATAGTCCTGGCTTCCGTCGAACTCACTTCGAAGTCCCTTGACGTCATCGAAGAGCTGACGCTTCAAAACGGTGAGGTGGCAGGTATAGGCAAAGCTCATCAACAGGTCTGGTGACCAATCTGGTTTGAAGAGTGGATCGAATCGTTCCCCTACCGCGTCAATCTTGTCCTCGTCGGAGTAGATGTAATCCGCAGTCGGTGATTCGGAGATCGCGGCGGCAACCATCGAAAGTGCTTGAGGTGTGAGTTCATCATCGTGGTCGAGAAAGGCAAGATACTGGCCAGATGAGATCGCGATTGCAGCGTTGGAAGCAGCAGAAATTCCACCATTTTCTGACAGTGCAATCACATGCACCCGTTGGTCCACCTTTGATAGCTCTTCGAGATAGTTCGAGAGTTCAGCGTCGCCAGACGCGTCATCGCAGATGCAGATCTCCCAATCCGCAAACTCCTGTCGAAAGACCGATCCAACGCTGCGTGCTAGTGCCCAGGTAGGTGTCCGCCAAGCGGGAATAATGACGCTGATGAGCGGCCGAGCGCTCTTTGGGTTTTTGGTTGTGGGTTTGGTTGGCACCTCGTCAGAGGGACCTCCAACGGTTGTTGGCCTTCGGCGATCTTGTAGCCAACGGTGGTAGGCCTGCCGATCCTCTGCCGCATTGAGCGGATAGGGACCATCAATGGAGGGTTCGCGGAACGCTTCGGCGATACCAAGATCCCCATTATTTTCATGACTCAACGGAGTTGAGTTCGACTGCTGACTGAGTGCGGTTCTCGAGTTGAGCTGTCCGACTGATCTGGCAAGCTGATCAGCGGTCCAGATCAACGCCTTTGCAATCTCATCGCGTTCTTGGGTAAGCCGAGCGATCTCCCTGTGGAGACTCTCCTCAGATGAACTATTCGGCGAAGGCTGGCGCTGGATGTCTTCAGTCATGAGGCTTCTTTATATGGTTACTACCAAGTACGGCAATTTTTGGTCTATGAGCGAGTGTAGGCGCTGAATCTGCAACCATGGTGTTCGTGCATATTGTGGTAGCCGCGGTAATTGTGGTGGGTTCTCAAGATGATCTGGAGGAATTTCTATGGCACGCGTAGCCCCGGATCTCGACCCCGTCCTTACTGGCCGCCGGGTCACATTGAGAGGGCTGCGGATCGAGGATTTTTCGGCTTGGAGCGATGTGCGCAACCGCTGTCGAGAGTGGCTTTTGAGGTGGGAGCCCCGCCCCGCCCGCGCACCCTATCCAATGGAGGATCGCCCAACCTTCGGCGCACGATGTGTCATGCGCGAACGCGAGCGTGCGCTCGGCTCGGGCTACGCCTTTGGGATGTTCCTCGATGAAAAATTCCTCGGTGAGGCCAATCTCTCTGGGATCCAGCGTGGTGCGATGCAGGGTGCATCGATCGGATATTGGATCGATGAGGATGTCGCCGGCAATGGCTACGTTCCCGAGGCGTGTGCGCTCCTCTTCCAGTTTGCCTTTGAGGAGTTGGGGTTGCATCGGGTGCAGATCTCCATCGTGCCAAGGAACGCTCCGAGTCGAAGTGTTGCCCGCAAGCTTTGGTTACGAGGCGAGGGAATAGCGCAGCGTTATCTTGAGATCGACGGGGTCTGGGAGGATCACGTCTGCTACGCGATCACCGCCGAAGAGTGGGAGGAGCGTAAGGGCCGTTATGCCGAGCTCTGGTTCTCCCAGGTAACTGCGAACTCCTCCGAGCAATCTTCGATCCACTAGCGGACTTAGGGTCGGCCAGCCCCGACGAATCCGCCCCAGTAGAGCTGCTGATACATCACGTCTTCCCCACTTCTCGGTGCGGCGATGACCGTTTTCGTTCCGTAAATGCCGGATCCGACATACATCACAACGTGCGTGACCGGCTGACCGCCGTCATCTGGGAAGAAGTAATAGAGGAGGTCGCCCGGCTCCAGGGTGATGGTGTGGTTCGTGATCGGGATGGGGGAGGAGTGCAGATACTGGTCGTAGGCGCTATGGGTTAGCGTCACACCGCCAGCCGCCCAGGCGACCATGGTCAGTCCAGAGCAATCAAATCCACCCGTCGCGCTTGCACCGCCCCATACATACGGAACTCCGAGATAGGAGGCAGCAGTTAAGACGGCCGTCTGGCCTTCGGTTGTTGCTGGTCCGAGGAGAACCGTCGGTGCGCCGACGTTGTTCGCTGAGGTCGATGAGCCGGCCGCAGATTGTGCGGCAGCAGTTGTTGAACCTGAGGGGTTGGAGGATGCAATGGTCTGGGCAAGAGCGGCCTGGTTCTGTGCCTGTGTCTGGGCTGCACTGCGCTGCGATGCATTCGTGGCTGCAGCTGCCGCCTCCGCTGCCGCCTTAGCCGCCGCAGCGGCCTGCTCGGCAATTAACGTCGCGATCTTGTCGTTCACCCGTGCGAGCAAGTTCGTTGCATTTGTTGCAAGTTGATTAGCGACGCTGTGCGCGTTCTGTGCAGTTGATGCAGCTACAGCAGCGGCGTTCGTCGTGCTGGCCTGATCGCGTTCGCTGATGAGCAGTTGCGTCTGGACGGCGTTGACGCTAACTACGGCGGCGTGGAGCTGGTTCGTTGCGGCTCCCGCATAGGTAGAAAGTGAGCCAGCATCGTTGATACTGTGGCCGGAAAGTACCGCACCGACCTCTGCCTGGGCACCGAATCCATAGACGTAAGCGGAGACGACAGCTTTCCTCATCTTCGCGCGAACGATCTTCAGCTGGCGAGTCTCCTTGGCAAGCTGCCGCTGAATTGTGACCAGTCTGCTCTGGGCCTGTTGGTAGACGACGTTAGCGCTATCGAAACGCTCTCCAGTAATCTGCTCCTGCTGCTGGTCTGCCGTGATCTGTTGGGCGATCCGTGCCGCCTTCGCTTGGAGTGTTGAGGTGGATGATCCATTGATCGAGTCCGCAAAAACTTGGGGCGTGTTGGCGAACGCAACCGTTCCAAGAAGAACAACGATTCCGGTTCCGACGGACTGAATTTTCTCCCTTAACACCCGTCAACTTTGACCACTTCAAGAAGCGAAGTCAAAGCACCCCCCGTTATTGCCGTAGGAGCAGGAGGTTTTCGATCCCTGATTTTTCCTTGCTTTGGTGGTGACTACCCTTGAGTCGCTGCAGTGAGATCTCCGGCTCGCGCTCTTGCGGGGCATAAGGTGACCTATCAGCAAGGGGACGTAGCCCAATCGGCAGAGGCAGGGCACTTAAAATGCTCCAAGTGAGGGTTCAAATCCCTTCGTCCCCACTCAATGACCTCAGCAACGGTGAGTGGACTTGTTGCGTACCCTTCCTCACGTTGTTCGGGGTCTGTCGAAGGAGATATAGCGAAGACGTCCAACCTTGTAGGTCAAGAACCGGTGTTGAAACTGCAGAACGAGCGCGTCCCATTCGACCGTGGTCTTTGCACCGATCCGGTAATAGGGAACAGAGGCGTTCAGATAGTCCTGCGCCGCCTCGAGGTTGTACGGTCCATATGCCGATCCTGCCGTCGCGATAATCCCATCGATACCTTGGTCTCGTAGATAGGACAGCGCACGATCCACTCCGCCTGTGAGAGGAAGGTGTGGCGCTGGAGATGCGGCGCCCGGTTCATCGAGAGTGGTGAACGTGAACTTTTTGAAGTCAAGTTTGTTTGGAAGCAACACTGCCGCGAGTACATGTGAACCTGACGGGACTCGCATATTGATCTTTGTGTAGTAACGCGACTGCGCTGCTTGAAACTCTGCACTCCAGTTGCGAAGGAGTACCGCCTTGCCGGTAAGCGCCGACCAACTTTGCTGGTTGACGACTTTGAGTTCCGATCGCACGTCAGCTGAGTTGGGATCGATAAAGAGCAGTGCAAACACGATGCCGCAGATCGCAAATGTGACCGCGACGAGCCGTGGGCCAAACGTTTTCGACGGGTTTGAACGATCTGTTTGTAGGACGAGCGCGAGATCCCACACCTGAGAGACCGAGAAGAGGACACACGCGAGGATGCTCGGGCCGACGTATCGACCAATGTCCGCGAAGGTGCTGCCAGAGTTGACGTACGCCTGGCTGAGGACGAGAGCAAGACAACCGAAGATCAGTGCAAGCGAAACGTCGATGGACTTGAGTGGTACTGGCTCTTGCGCCATCTCGGCCGCTCTTGCTGGGATTTTTTTGGCGTAGATCGCTACGACCACGGTAGCGATGAGCGCTCCGAATAGTCCGACACCGATTCGATCGACCCGCAAGATCAACCCGGTTTCGTTCAGATGCTGCGTAAGAGAGTGCAGTTGAGGGTCGACGAACCAAGATGCTTGCGTCCAATTTCCCTTAAAAAGCGGAAAGAGCGGTGTCCCTGACGACCGCTCGAGAGCAACTGCCCATCCACACAGCGCGCACGCTGAACCGATCACCGTGCAGGCGAAGAGGGAGAACCTCTGACCACGAAGTCTTGGTGAGAACAGGGAGAGGAATACCATGATTCCTCCAGCAACGGTGAACTCAAGTCGCAGGGAAAAGAGCGCACCGAAGAGTAGGCCAGCTAATAGAAACACCCAACGGGAGTTCCTCTCGGATCGATATTCGGAGATCAGTCGGGCGGCCGCAAGCGTGAGTGCGACTCCAGAGAATGAAGGGGCGACATTTGCCCACTCCCCGACGGGGCGAATCAGCGCGATTCCAAAGCCAATCGTAAGGAGAACGATTGCTGCACCCCGACGACGGATGGATCTCACAAGTAGTGCAATGGTGAGAAGAAGGAAGAGGAACCACTCCACCCCGATGCCAGCTGCAGTTCCAACCGTTCGCCCGATTATCGCCTGAAAGAGTTCAGCGCCACCGTAGGAGTTCAGGCGCCGCGTATTGAATGGATCGATGAGACCGCCGGTAGCAAGAAGTCGCTGGCCAAGGTAGATGTATCCACCGCCGTCATCGTTTGCATTCCATGCGCCGCAAAGTGCTGGACCCAAACTCATATAGAGAACAATGAGGATTGCGATCCACCCTGGTATGAGACGGGGCATCAGAAGAGTTTTCCAACCCGTCCACAGTTGACGTCGAAAGATGCTCGCCGCACAGAGCACCGCACCGAGGATCTGCCAGCCGATGAGGAATCCGATGTAAGCCAAATTGACGGCGACGAACAAGCCCCCAACCGCCAGAAAGAGTGCAACTCCAAGAGCGATATTGAGGGCAGGATCAAGACGGACAGGTCGGTCCGAAAGCCACCGAAAACGGGTGCTGAGATGGACAAGAGTGACGCCCCATCCGTAGGCGCTAAACGCAAGAAGCACCATGACGAGGACAAATGCCTCCTGGGAATTCATTTTTTCAATGTACCGGAACAGCGGTTAGGCAAGAATTTTCCGATCGTCAACAATTGGTTTACGGCAGATAAATCGCCAATAGGCAAGTCCAGATCCAAAGGCAAACATGCAAAGGGAGGCGATCTCAACGGCATCGGTGCCAGTGTCATAGGTGAGCCAGAGGTACTCATCAAAAAAGCGGCTGAGACCCCACAGACCCATCGCGACAGAGGCCACAACGCCTCGTGTGATCCAACGTTGACCAAGTGATCGCTCAATCCAAATGAGAATCCCAAAGATTGCGAGACACTCCACTCCTTGGATCAATGGCACGGGAATTCTCTTGCCAATCTGACCGGCGTAGTACATCCCGAACCATTGGTTCGTTGGTTTTCCTCCACCCGCGGTCATGAACTGTGGTCCAAGAAATCGTCCAACGGCCCAAGCAGCGACAAGAACGGGGGCTACAAGATCAAGAGCCTCGACCAGTTGAAGTTCCGGACACCGTCGGTGCGCGCTGTACAGCCCAACTGGTATCGCGACGGCAAGTCCGCCGAAGGAGGAGAGACCGCCATTCCAGATCGCCAAAACCTGACTGGGATGTGCCTCGTAGTAAGACAGATTCGCGACGACGTGCACTGCTCGTGCTCCAGCGATTGATGCGATGACGACCCAGACGAAGGTAGTCGACAGCCAAGCATCTTCGTATCCGTTGTTGCGTAGGCGGCGCGCGAGAAATTTGAACCCAAACCAGAACGCAAGAGCGAGGCCGATCCCGTACGTGTGGATCTGCAGGGGCCCGAGATGAAATACGACGGGGACAGGCCTCATCGTTTAGTCCTCCAAAATTGGTGCATGCGTAGGGTTTCCTACGGTAGTGGCTCCGCTACGACTCGTCCGATCTGTTGGAGATGGGACGGAGAAATGGCAAGGCCTCGGGAAGTAGGCGAACCAAGATCCGCACTACCCCCGAGGCCTACGCTTGCACCAAGTTCCCGTCGTGCTCGTCCAGTCCCGACCTCTTCCCTGAGGAATACAGAGCGATTCCGTACGTTTAAACGCCGTCAACTTCGTGGTTTTATCCTCTTCCTCATGCGCGATGGCGTCAAGGTGAAAATGAGAAATTCGGAGGTTGTCAACAAGAAATGTTCATTCTCCACCGGTCATCCCCAACTAAGTCACAGCTTTCTCCACATGTCGACATGAATCACAATCGATCACCG
>CAIVND010000207.1 GCA_903907185.1 uncultured Acidimicrobiaceae bacterium | reverse complement strand
CGTGCCATGATGGTCTTTCCCACGCCTGGCACATCTTCAAGAAGTACATGGCTTGCACAGAGAAGCGCGACCAGCATCTGATCGGTTGCGTTTTCTTTTCCAACGATCGTTTTGGCGACCTCATCGCGGATGGCCTTCAAAATTGAAAGAGCCTCGTGATGTTGCTCGGTCACGATTGATGCACTCATTTGGTGGCCCCTTACTGGGAGATCATTACAGCACGATGTACTGTCATCGGGTTCATAGGCTTACACAGATTGAAGACCTTGTGATTAGCGGTTCTGTTCCGTTTAGCACCACTATCCTCACGATATTGGAGGTGCAATGGACGAGCTTGGTGATCTGGAGCGAACGTTGATGCAATCGCTCGAGGCTGACGCATACTTTCGAGACTGGTTAGATCAAGATCGCCTCTTCACGAGAGAAGATATTGACAGGGCAATCGCTATGGTCTTGGGAAGTGTTCAAGAGACGTTGCCGCCGCTTCCAGGGGCTCAGGATCGGGCAATGGCGAGGCTTGCCCTTTTCCAAGTGGTTGCTACACACCTCGACGATCAGCCAACAAGTTGGAGTCAGCTACTCGGGAGGTTGAGCCAGCACGAGATGGGCGAGGTTGATGCGATCCTCGGGTCGTCCACCCTTGGTGAGATTCTGGAATAGTTCCTCCAGGGAGTTCCTCACCAACAAATTGCCCGGTTCCCCATGGGCGTGGGATGTGTCGACCATTACACTACGAAGGCCATGCTTGGACCGTTGCGGGAATGACTCGCAGAGTGCCAAAGTGGCCATGCGAACCGCTGAAGAGATCTTGAAAGGAATACGAATGCGAGTTGCTCTTGCTGGTGCTGGTGCGTTTGGGATCAAGCACTTGGATGGATTGGCGAATATCGACGATGTCCAGATCACCTCGATCGTGAGTCGTCGGCTTGATCAGGCGCAGGAGATCGCAACGAAATACGGTGCACCTCATGCATCTACGGACCTCAATGACGCGTTGGCACGCGACGACGTTGACGTCGTGATCTTGTGCACGCCCACACAGATGCACGCCGAGCAGGCGATCGCGGCGATGCGCGCAGGCAAGCACGTTCAGGTCGAGATTCCCCTCTGTGATCGTTGGGAGGACGCCCTTGAGGTAGAGCGAGTTCAAAAGGAGACTGGTCTTACCTGCATGGTTGGACACACTCGGAGATTCAACCCCTCCCACCAGTGGGTACACCAGCGCATCGTGGCTGGTGAATTGAGTATCGCCCAGATGGACGTGCAGACCTACTTCTTCCGTCGGACCAATATGAACGCGCTCGGGCAACCACGTAGCTGGACCGATCATCTTCTCTGGCATCATGCAGCTCACACCGTTGATCTGTTTCAGTACCAGACCGGCGAAAAAGTTGTCATCGCAAATGTGGTTGAGGGACCAAAGCACCCGGAACTTGGAATCGCGATGGACATGTCGATTCAATTACAGACCGATGGCGGAAAGATCTGCACGCTCTCGCTGAGCTTCAATAACGACGGTCCTCTGGGATCTGACTTTCGCTATATCTGTGACAATGGCACCTATGTCGCCCGCTATGACGATCTCTTTAAGGGGAACAACGAGCAGATCGATGTCTCCAAAGTTGCGGTGTCGATGAACGGAATTGAGCTTCAAGATCGCGAGTTCATCGCCGCAATCCGGGAGGGTCGAGAGCCAAACTCAAGTGTCTCGGGGGTCCTTGACTGCTATCGGGTACTGGGTGAGCTTGAAGAGCAGTTAAAGGCACGCGGCTAATTCCTCGCAACTTGTGGCGTACCTTTTGGGGGTGAGTCCGACCAGCACCGCAAGGGCGCAGGTCATTCCACGCCCGTCGACGCTCCAGGCGGATAAAGGTCCTCGCGTTCGGTGTAGCGGCACTGGCTCTTGTATTTGCTCTCGTCAACTTTTGGTTACCCGGTCGGTCTTCAGATCAATTCCTTAAAAAGAACGTCCCGGCCACTTCTAGGCCAATTGTGCCGCAAACATTGAATCGTGCAGTTGGGAAAACAGTGTTCCCAAGTCATAGGATCGTGGCTTTTTATGGAGAGGCTGGAGATCCGTCATTAGGCGTGTTGGGTGACGGACCACCGGCACAGTTGTGGTCCCGCCTGTCAAAGTTGGCAGCTTCGTATCGCCAACCCCAGGTTCAGGTCCTCCCAGCATTTGAACTCATTGCTTATGTGGCAGAGTCGACGCCTGATGCCAATGGCTCGTATACAGCCAGGGTCTCTGATACCACGATCGCTTCGTACTACCGCGTTGTCACGGAACACCATGGCCTTTTGACTCTCGATATCCAGCCAGGCCGAAGTTCGTTTCTCGCCGATGCTAAGAACCTTTCGTACTGGTTAGCTAAACCTGACGTTGCTCTGGGCCTCGATCCAGAGTG
>CAIVND010000206.1 GCA_903907185.1 uncultured Acidimicrobiaceae bacterium | reverse complement strand
GTGAGGTGGCCTTTGCTCGTGTTGGCCTGGACTACAACGATTTTGTCAAGATCGACGAGCGGTTTTTCCGACCAGCCGAGGTTGATCTCCTCGTTGGTGACGGAATGAAGGCAAAGAGCGCACTTGGATGGGAGCCCGAGGTCACCTTTGTCGAACTGATCGAGATGATGGTCGACGCAGATATGGCGACGTACTCTAAGTAATTCGCGCCGGACTGGCACTGAATCACAGCCCTCTCTCAGATGATGGGAGGTGGCTGCGCCTTCTAACATGGACGCTGTCATGAGCCAAGCGATCGAACTCTGTCGGGCGGTCGCTTTTGCTGGATCGTTCCCGCTTCTCGCAGGAGTAGACCTCTCGATTGGATCTGGTGAGGTCGTACTTATCGAGGGCGCCAACGGCGCAGGCAAGACGAGCCTGCTCCGTGTACTTGCCGGCCTGATTCCGGTCGCCACCGGTTCGATCCAGGTTCTTGGCTACGACCTCTTGGTGGAGCGTAGAAGTGTGAGGACCGAGGTCGGCCTCGTTGGCCATCAGTCTTTTCTCTACGAGGATCTAACTGCCCATGAGAATCTTCAGTTCTGGATGCGCAGACCGGCTGTCCAGGTGATCGAGGCTGCGTTGGAGCGAGTT
Organism: uncultured Acidimicrobiaceae bacterium; assembly: GCA_903907185.1. Classification (GTDB taxonomy): domain Bacteria; phylum Actinomycetota; class Acidimicrobiia; order Acidimicrobiales; family Bog-793; genus CAIVND01. The sequence goes on along the minus strand of CAIVND010000206.1, from coordinate 5,234 downwards.
GGAATCACTGGCCGCATCGCTCGCACCCCCGTCGCCCGTCTTTCAACAGGGCAACGCCGCAGGGCGGTACTAGCGCTTCTTGTTGCGAGGTCACCGCGCCTGTGGCTTCTCGATGAACCGCACGCTGGACTAGATACCGAGGGGCGCGAGCTTCTTGATGGTCTTATCACCGAAGCACAGCGATCAGGCGCGACGGTTCTGATCTCATCACATGAGATTGACCATGTCAGTTCTTTTGCCACGAGGACAGTGTCTATGTCAGGCGGTCGAATCAACTCATCTGATGGTGGCAATTCGACTGAGGATGTTCATGATGTTTCGTGACACACTTGCTCTTTGTCGTAAGGACCTGCGAGTCGAATGGATGACGAGGATCACCTCGCTTCAGGTAGTTCCGTTTGCTGTCGTGATTGTCGTGCTCTTTGGCTTTGCGCTTGGACCAGATCCAAAGCAGTTGAGACCAGCGGCTCCTGGGGTATTTTGGCTAGCGGTGCTCTTCTCTTGCATCTTGGGTGTGCAGCGTTCCATGTCGGTGGAGATGAGCGACGGCGCAATTGATGGCCTCCGTCTAGCGGGATTTGATCCAGCCGGAATATTTCTTGGAAAGCTACTTGCCCTTGTTGGTGAGCTAGTCGGGCTGGAGGTCCTTCTCTCAATTCTCACGGCGGTGATCTTTGGCGTCACCCTGGCCTCATTCTGGTTACTTGTTGCTGCGACCCTGCTCGCCACCGTGGGCCTCGTAGCGGTGGGGTTGCTCTATGGCGTGCTTTTGGCCAGTTCGAGAGTCCGTGAGACACTATTGCCCTTGTTGTTTTTTCCCGTAATCTCCCCCGTGCTTATCGCAGGAACAAAGGTGTGGCAGGCCGCACTGGATCGCCATGTCAGTACCGGCATTGGATGGCTTGAGCTACTCGGAGTCTTTGGAGCAATCTATGTTGCGATTGGCATCGTGAGTTTCGGTCCGCTACTGGAGGATGCGTGAGTTCGGTAACGCTCTTTCCAATGTCAAAAGTCGACCGGATTCAACGGGCTCTTGGATTCGTCGCCCTCATTGGGCTATTGGCAACCGTTGGATTTGGTCTTGTCTGGACGCCACCAGATCAGTTCATGGGCAATCTTGTTCGACTCATCTACATTCATCCACCGCTTGCTTGGGTTGGATTTATTGCCTATGGGATGAACTTCCTCACAAGTCTTGCCTACCTTTGGCCTCGTACGCGAGATCTGCGTTGGGACCAACTCGCGGGAGCTTCGGCAGAGGTTGGTGTGCTCTTTACTGGACTCGTGTTGGTAACTGGTTCGATCTGGGGCCGACCGGCTTGGGGAACATGGTGGACGTGGGATCCTTTGCTCACGACAACTGCTCTCCTCTTTGTCCTCTATCTCGGTTACCTTGCGTTGCGCCGCGTGCCAGATGATCCCAAACTGCGAGCTCGTCGTTCGGCCATCGCTGCACTTATTGCCTTCATCGATGTACCGGTCGTCTATTTCGCTGTGCTGTGGTGGAAGAGCCTCCATCAAGCACCAACGGTTCTCAATCCGCTAACCCACAAGACCTATATTCACGGGTCGATGGCCTGGACGCTCCTCCTTGGATTCGTGGCGTTTACGGCAACCTACGCGTGGATGCTCATGATCCGGTATCGATTGGGCGCCGATGAGCAGCAAGCCCGCGTCGCAGATGTTGTCCTAGCTCTCCACGAGCGCCAGGAGGAGGGCAGATGAACGGCTATGTTCTCGCTGGCTATCTCGTAACTTTTGTTGCGATGGGCACCCATGCCGGCTCGCTCATCGCGCGTCAACGTCGGCGGCGTAACCGCGAGCAACACCATGAGTGAGTCTTCTCAGGATGTCTCACTAGACAGTGAGGCCCAGATGCGGGCGCGAGCAGAACGTCAGGTTGCCGACGCACGCAAACTGACGCGCCGCCGTCTCTTTCTCGTTGGCTCCGTGGTGTTGATCGCCGTTGGTTTTCTCCTGTACAAGACGCTCTCGAGTTCCATTACCTACTTCAAGACAGTGGACCAAGCGCTGGCCGCTCGATCCACACTCAAACATTCGACATTCCAGCTCGAGGGTTTGGTGCAGAGCCGCTCGATCTCCTATCCCAGTGCAACCTCAGTGGATTTTGTCTTGATGGGAACGCATGGCAATGAGATCGTGATAAATAACTCGGGCGAGCCACCGGAGCTGTTTCGGGGCAACATCCCGGTCGTTCTCGTCGGGCACTTTGTCGATGGACAGACGTTTGTCTCCGACCAGATTCTCGTCAAGCATTCAAATAGCTATATCGCGGCACATCCGGCACGCGTGCGCGCACCAAACGGCTCGGTCCACTAGCCCGATGGGCACCGTTGGCGGCTCACAGGGTCGTGCAGAACGATGAATGCTTGGATAGGACATAGTGGCGAAGTCGTCGGGATTTTCGGCGCCCTCGCGACGATTGTGGTGTGTTGCCTTAACTTACGCAGGACAGATTCGGGTGGCACTCGAGCGATGCGACTGCTGGCGGTAGTTCCACTCGTTGGGGTTTTGATGGCGACCTTTGGGATGGAACGAGCGCTGATCACGCACGATTTTTCTCTTGCCTATGTTGCTGGCAACAACTCTCGTGAGACTCCGTTGCTCTATTCGATTACCGGAATGTGGTCGGCTCTACAGGGTTCGATTCTTCTGTGGGCACTTGTTCTGTCTGGATATGTTGCCACGATGGTTGTTCGTTTTCGCGATCGGCTCGATGATCGACTCTTGATTGTTGCCCTTCTCATCGCAAGTGTCGTCTCGGTATTTTTCTTTTACCTCCTCCTTGGACCAGCAGATCCATTTGTTGCTGCCGGTCATCTTGTGGCTGATGGTACTGGGCCGAATCCGCTTCTTCAGGACAACTTATTGATCGCATTCCATCCTGTCTTTCTCTACCTCGGCTATGTGGGGTTCACGATTCCTTTCGCCTTTGCGATCGCGTCGCTCATAACTGGTCGGCTCGGCGAGGGCTGGTTGATCGCAACCCGCCGGGCAACGGTCTTTGCGTGGGCCTGTCTTACGGTGGGAATTGTCCTCGGTGCCTGGTGGTCCTACCAGTCCCTTGGGTGGGGGGGCGCATGGGGTTGGGATCCAGTCGAAAATGTCGCACTTTTGCCCTGGTTGACCGCGACTGCGTACCTTCATTCGGTGATGGTCCAAGAGCGGCGTGGTCTGCTTCGGATCTGGAACCTCTCGCTCCTGGTGGCAACCTTTTCCCTCACCATCCTCGGCACCTTTCTCACACGCTCGGGTGTTGTGGTTTCGGTTCACGCGTTCTCCAACTCTGGACTTGGGCCGACCCTCCTTGTGTTTTTTGCAATCGTGGTCCTTGGGAGTGTTGGACTCATTGGATGGCGTGGTGATCGACTCGCATCGGTGGGATCGATCGACGCTCCAATCTCTCGAGAGGGAGCATTTCTTGCCAATAACCTTCTCTTCGCGAGTTTTGCATTCGTCGTACTGCTCGGTACCGTATTGCCGGTACTGGTTGAGGCTTTTCACGGTGGGGCGATCTCTGTTGGGCGTCCCTACTTCGACTCATTCACGGTGCCATTGGGACTCTGTCTTCTCTTCGTGATGGCGGTCGCACCGGCGCTTCCATGGCGCAAAGCAAGTTCGGGAGTGTTGCGAGATCGAGTGGTCCTTCCAGCATGGGGTGCCGTGGCTGTTCTTGCGCTACTAATCGTCACCGGTGTTCGCGGATTTGTGCCGCTTTTGACCTTTACCTTGGCCACCTTCGCGGGGGGAGCAGCGCTTCGTCAACTTGTGTTGGCGGTCATCGCCGCTCGCCATCACGGTCTTCCGTTTTGGCGTGGTCTCGTTGGCCGGGCAAATGGTGGGATGATCACCCATCTTGGGGTGATTTGCATTGCCGTGGCGCTCTGTGCATCGACCTCTTTTGCCAGCCGGACCCTCGTGACCCTGAGCATTGGCGATTCGACCCGTGTTGCTGGGCACCTGATCACCTTTGTTGGTTGGCAACGGGTGAACGCTCCCGCAGCAAAGGGGTATCTTGCTGAAATCAAGATCGCAGGCGACGGCACCTTCCGTCCCGGGATCGTGAACTTTGATGGTTCACCTACCTCAACGGCGATGCCATCGATCGATTCGACGCCAACCGCAGATCTCTATCTTGAACTCGCAAGTGGGGCAGGACCAGGACTTCCCGTCAGTGTCGAGGTCATCTTGGAGCCACTGGTCATGTGGCTGTGGATCGGTGGGGGAGTCTGTGTCCTTGGTGCGTTCCTCGCAGTTGTACCAGGATCGAGGAGACGTCCTACGGATCCTTCGTCGGTGCTCTTACCCGAACTTCTCGAAAGCTCACCGGTCGCTGGAAGATGAGGATCTCGCTCAGTCGATCACGAGCTGCTGCACTCGCTGTTGGGGTTCTTGCGCTAGCTCTCATCGTGGTCTTTGGGATCAGGACGCATCTCTCGACTCAAGCAGGACCGACCACACTTGGCGGTCGATCTGCACCACTTATCGCTGGAACCGATCTCGTGTCGGGCGATCCAATCTCGCTACATTCGCTGCATGGGCGATATGTCGTCGTCGATTTTTTCGCAAGCTGGTGTGGACCATGCTTGGCGGAGGAGCCACAGATTGAGGCATTCACCTTCGCTCATCGCAACGATGCCCATGTCGGCTTTCTTGGAGTGGATATCGATGACTCGACAAACAATGCGAAAGATTTCTTTGCACGTTATGGAGCAACCTGGCCCGCAGTTGTCGACCTTACGGGTTCGATCGCGCAGTCCTACGGCGTCACCCAGCCGCCAGAACTTTTTCTTGTAGATCCAGCAGGCAAGATCGTGAGTTCGATCTCCCAGCAGGTGGACGCGACCGAACTTTCAAACTGGGTCACTTCAGCCGAAGCGGAGCGGGCATGAATCCGCTTTCAACTACTCGCGCTGCATTGAACTCGCGACCGTTGTGGATCGTTCTTAGCCTCCTTCTCGTCGCACTCCTTGTCATCGGCGCCCATCATCCAGTCGCGCCAACCCAAGCACAACGGATTGCCGACCTCGAAGCCGCAATCAAGTGTCCGTCGTGTGCAAACGCCTCGCTTGCGCAGTCGGAGACCGTCGAGGCAAACAATCTCAAAGCGTCCATCAAGACCTGGGTCCGCCAGGGTCTGAGTGATCAATCCATCAAGGGGCGGTTCGTAGCCGAGTATGGGGCCGGCGAGCTTCTTCGGCCGACAAATTCCC
>CAIVND010000205.1 GCA_903907185.1 uncultured Acidimicrobiaceae bacterium | reverse complement strand
GGAACACTTTTTCGCGCACGACCTCAGCTGATCTTGCTCAAAGTACCTAAGGTAGGCACGATCATCTCGTTGGTTCCCAGCTCTGGGAGATTGGAGGGGCACAGGTATGGATCAGATCGCAAGGGCAAAAGGACTACTCCTGGTAGCGATGGAGGTTGAACCGGCTCATGAAGCCGAGTTCAACCGGTGGTATGACGAAGAGCATGTTCCGGAGCGACTTTCGCACCCGGGAATTCTGACTGGTCGTCGGTTCCGCTCGGTACAGGGCGCTCCGAAATATCTGGCGCTCTATGACCTTGAGAGCCCTGAGGTCTTAGACACCCCCGAATATCAGGCGATCTATGCACCAAGTGCGTGGCGAAATCGCATCAGCGATCACTTCACGGTTGTTAATAGAGCGATCTACTCGGAGATCACTGCACCGGTCTCATCGGATTACATTGAGTCACTAGTCGTGCCTCGACCGTAGCTGGCAATTGCAGCGAATTCGTCCGATGGACCGATGGGACTGGAACTAACCGCGGCTGCTTCCCTGATGCAGACTGTTGAAGCGGAATGCTGGCCACGACGGTTTGGTAGTCGGATCGGTGGGAAGCGGAAACGCAGCGAGCTCACCAGGGAACCGGAACTGTGGAGGACCACCGCAGGATTCGATCGCCTCCCAACCCGTTGCCGTCTGTGCAACGGCAAGGGTGCTGAATACTCGACAGGCTGGGTTGATCGTCGCCCATTGATTATTTCCGTTCGTGCCGAACATGTAACGTCCATTGTCGCCATCGATTGGGTAGACACCGTAGGAGGTCCCGACGAGGACGTCGTTACCCACCTCGCCTCGAAGCGGCGTTAATACGGCCGAACCCTCGATCGTTGGACCAAGCAATCTTGTAGCCCAGATCGGTCGACCCGCACCGTTGAACGCCTCTACCTCGGAGTGGTTTGACGCGATGCAGCTCGGTTGACTCGATCCTTGGCAGAGCCACGAGGTCTCCACTACCGCTGGCGTGTTCGAACTGCCGATCTTGCCGATCGCTGGTGAGCCAAGGGCCGGTCCAGCAGTTGTGGCGGGCCAGCCGGGAACAGTTGCTCCCGTCGCTGCATAAAAGGCAAAGACCTTGTTGGTGTCAGAGGGGAAGGGCTGTTCGAAAAAGCTTGTCCCAACCACTACCGCAGCACGGTTTGTCCCATTGATGACGCCAACCGCTGGGCTTGACCAGATCGACTGGTTGAGGCACTTGTACCAGATGCGTGTAAGACCAGGGCCCGCTTGACGAGTGTCTGGGTTGATCGCCGAGGCGCTCCAATGGAAGTCGGAGAGAAATCCACCGACACATCTTCCGCCAGGAAGTGAGGCGTCGGTACGGCCTGAGGCATCACTACCAATGAAGATATCCGCTGGGCCTCGGCCGGGAACTCGGTAGAGGGCAGGCGATGACCACATCGTGTCGGCGTTGTCGTAGGCGAAACCGACCTGTCGGCCGTGAGCATCGAGGATGTAGATCTTGTGATCCCAAGAGCCAAAGACGATCTGCTGTTGTCCATTCCCAAGTACATTGCCGATAGCGGGTGTAGAGATGACCCCGTAGGCAGTGCCCGGTACGTGTCCAACGTGAAAGACCCAGCGACGCTGACCGGTGAAGGTGAAGTCCTGCACCTCACCAGCGGTGCTCTTCACCCACGTTGAGCCCGCAGCGACCACGATGTCGGGCGGAGAGCTCTTTCCATGCAGATAGGCAAAGGCCGGACTTGATTCAATCGGTGCGACTCCTCCGCCGGTGGTAAACATCGGCTTTGGCCAACCTGGCATGTCGGTTCCAGTCGAGGCGTCGAGGAGATGGACCATGCCCGATTCATCGCCGACCGCAACGAGAGATTGACCTTTGAAGGTTGTCACGGCAGGGGAACTTTGTGTGATCGTCCCAGGGAAGCAGACCTTCCAGGAGATCTTTGACCATGAGACCGATGCAGCTTGATGGATTATCTGCGGGCAGCGAACCTCGTTGTGGGCTACCGATGCAGTGGCAGGAAGTTGTGTGAGTCCCCCAACGAGAGGGATCAGCCCGCCCAAGCCCATTGCGACGGTGAGAGCGACGCGGCGGATTGGCCGCCCAAAAAGCGATCGAGGCTCTGTTGAATCTTTTTGTCTACTCGACTGGGTAATTTCAAGGTTGCGTGATCGTCGGGCGAAACTTTGCATCGTGAATACCATCAATTCAGGTTAAGTTACTATCGCTTTTTCGCAAGGTCGCGAAGTCACGCGTCGGAAGTAAGTAGGGAGCGGTCACCATCGTGAGACTCTCCCAGGTTGAAGTGCTGTAGATCATGGGAAAATTGAGCAAATGGTCTTGGTTTTTTGCCAGCCCAGTGTCGAGCCGTTTCTTTGCTAACCGCTGGGAACAGGGCCTTGGTCGGTGCATACAAGCTGTAACGACTCGAATAGGGAAATCTTTGAGGGTTGTAGTTACTGAGCTGTCAATCGATGGATATGCCGGTGTATTTCTGGCAGTTAGCTGCGAGTTGACCCAAGGTGTAGCTTGCTCAGATCGATTGAACCGTGGTCTCGATATTCGAAATGAACAGGCTGGTCAATGAGAGAGAGCAGATGGGGGTTGAGTTGGTGACCTCGCAGTTGCCGAAAGTTTTCATTGCGCGTCCGCCTCAGGGAGGAATCCCGGATCGGCTGCGGGCCGTTGCGGAAGTAGAGGTATGGCCGGGCGATCGACCACCAAGCAAAGCTGAGCTCATTGCGCACGCGTCCTCAGCTGAGGGACTCCTTACCTCCGTCTCTGATCGAGTTGATCTGGAGGTGCTCAATGCCTGTCAATCACTGCGCGTGATCTCGAATATGGCGGTCGGTTTTGACAACTTTGATATCGACGAGATGACTCGAAGGGGAATCCCGGCGGGAAATACGCCTGGTGTCCTGACCGATGCCACGGCGGACATCACCTTTGCACTGATCCTCGCGACAGCACGTCGAGTTCTAGAGGCAAATGAGGCGCTTCTCAATGGCGAGTGGACGAGTTGGAACGCATCGTTCATGCTTGGTCTTGAGCTCTCTGGAGCGACGCTTGGAATTATCGGTTTGGGAAGGATTGGTCTTGCCGTCGCAAAACGTGCACAGGCATTTTCAATGCGAGTGCTCGCGAACTCACGGACCCCACGACCATATGCCGGCATTGAAAACGTTTCGCTTGATCGGTTGCTTCGTGAGAGCGACATAGTCTCGCTTCATGTATCACTGAGTGAACAGACTCGGCACCTTATTGGCAAGAGCGAGTTCGAACTGATGAAGCCCGACGCGATCCTCATCAACACGGCTCGCGGAGCTGTCGTTGACCAAGGTGCTCTTGCTGAGGCACTCAAGAGTGGAACGATTGGTGGTGCTGGCCTTGACGTCTTTGATCCCGAGCCAGTATCGCTCGATGATCCAATCGTTACCGCCCCGCACGTCGTTCTCCTCCCACACATCGGTTCAGCGACGGTGGTCACTCGCACACGCATGGCGGAGATCGCGATCGATAATCTCATCGCTGGCCTTATTGGCGAGCCCCTTCCCAACTGTATTAATCCACAGGTTTACGGTTCGCGTTGATCGATCGCGGAGCAGTTGCACGTTTGACGCTGTGTTACGGTTCGCACAATTGGGAACGAGGAGAGAGCAATGCTGATAGTCACTACGAATGATCTACCCGGATACAGAGTCGTGAGAGTGCTCGGCGAAGCAAACGGACTGACGGCTCGCACACGTCACGTAGGTGCGCAGATCGGCGCCTCGCTGAAGGCACTTGGCGGCGGTGAGCTCAAGGGAATGACGAAGCAGCTCCAAGAGTCGCGACAAGAGGCGCTCGATCGCCTCACCGAGGCGGCGACAGCTATGGGAGCGAACGCGGTGTTAGCGATGCGCTATGACTCCAACGAACTGGCGGGAACCTTCCAGGAGATTCTCGCCTACGGCACAGCGGTGGTAGTCGAACCAATCGCCTAGGTTCGACACGCGGTCGTCGGATCATCGGTAAGTGTATTGAGAATGGCTCGTCGATAACTCGTTCCGAACTCCCGGGTGGCGGGTCTTGAAAAAGTTTATAAAACTAGACTTTGAGGTACTTTGCCTGCCCGTCCGAGGCCGATCTGTGCTCACACTTCCCGAATGACGACTGAGGAGACAAGATGATGGTCTGGATCGTGCTGGCCGTGATCTTTACTCCCGTCGTTTTGATCACGCTCTATGACCTATTTCAAGCGAAGCACACCGTGCTTCGGAACTTTCCATTCATCGGTCACGTGCGGTACATCTTGGAGGCCTTTGGTCCAGAGTTGCGTCAGTACATCGTCACCTCGAACGAAGACGAGCAGCCGTTCAATCGAAATCAGCGAAAGTGGATCTACGCCACTTCGGAAAAGAAGAACACTTACTTTGGATTCGGTACCGATGTCAATGTTGACACGATCTCTGAACTTTTGATCATCAAGAACGCTGCATTTCCCAAGGACGCGCCCTCACATCCAGCACTTCTCCCGAGCGCGAAGATTCTTGGTCAGGCGAGAGGTCGCCGACGGCCAGTTCGACCTCCATCGGTCATCAATGTCTCTGCAATGAGTTATGGATCGATCTCTGGCGTTGCGATTGAATCGTTAAACCGTGGAGTCGCCTTGGCGGGAGCATGGCAGAACACTGGTGAGGGTGGACTGGCACCTCAACATCTCCTCGGAGGTGAGCTGATCTTCCAGTTTGGGAGTGGATATTTTGGCTGTCGAACGGGCGATGGTCGGTTCAATCTCAATCGACTGGTTGCAATGACCGAAGAGCATCCAATCCGCGCGATTGAGATCAAGCTCTCTCAGGGCGCGAAGCCCGGAATTGGTGGCGTGCTTCCCGGTATGAAGGTGACGCCAGAGATTGCGCTCGTCCGAGGAATCGAAGCTGGTAAAGATTGCATCAGTCCTTCAAATCACAGTGCCTTCACCGATGTACCTTCCCTGGTCGAATTTGTCGAACAGGTTGCTGATGCGACCGGGCTACCGGTAGGGATCAAGTGCGCTGTCGGTGATCTCAGCTTTTTTGAAGAGCTTGCCTCCTTTATGGCGCGTGAGGGTGGGGGTGTGGATTTCATCACCATCGATGGCGGTGAGGGGGGGACGGGTGCCGGTCCCTTGGTCTTTGTTGACAACGTGGCTCTTCCCTTCAAGATCGGGTTTTCGCGCGTCTACCGCGTGTTCGCTGAAGTTGGACTCTGCGATGACATCGTTTTTATTGGATCAGGCAAGCTGGGCCTGCCGGGAAACGCTCTGCTCGCGTTCGCTATGGGCTGTGACATGGTGAATGTCGCACGAGAGGCGATGATGTCGATCGGATGCATTCAGGCCCAGCGGTGCCACACTGGTCGATGTCCAACCGGTGTGGCCACCCAGTCCACGTGGCTGACGAGGGGGCTTGATCCTGATCTCAAGTACGTTCGGGCGGCAAACTTTCTCGAGGGTTTTCGCTATGAGCTC
>CAIVND010000204.1 GCA_903907185.1 uncultured Acidimicrobiaceae bacterium | reverse complement strand
TCACCTATTGCGCCGTCCTTGGAAGCACCGTCTTCATCTTTTTCCAACTTCACCCGGCTCTTCTCTTCTCAAGTGCCACCGATGTCGGTGGTGACAACGCCGGACACGTGGCAGCCTCTTACTACTTTGTTCACCAACTCTTTCCGCACCTTCAGCTTTCGGGATGGGACCCCGAGTGGTTCGGGGGATTTCCGCTTTACGTCTTCTATTTTCCCCTTCCGGGTGTCCTCACCGCGATACTCACGCCCATTGTCTCGTTTACCGTCGCTTTCAAGATTGTCACCGTCTTAGGATCACTTCTTCTTCCCACTGCGGGGTATCTGTTCGGACGACTTGCAGGATTCGCCCGACCAGTTCCCGCCCTTCTGTCCGTGGGGACATTGGCGTTCTTATTCAATACCTCGTACACCATCGATGGTGGGAACCTTCCGTCCACACTCGCTGGCGAATACTCCTTCAGCCTTTCGATCGTCTTCGCGATCTTGTTCTTAGGTGTTGTGATCTATGCACTGAGAACGGGCAGGCTTCGGTGGCTCGCTCCGATCCTCTTCGCCGGAACCCTGCTCTGCCATGTTGTGCCAGCGCTCTTCGCGGCCGGGGCGACAGTTGCGATCCTGCTCACCCAGACGGATCGCTGGCGAGCGATAAGGGTCATCGTGCCGATCGGCATCGTTGGCGGACTCCTCAGTGCCTTTTGGCTGCTTCGGTTTGCCGTTGACCTTCCCTACGTCTCATCAATGGGCTACACAAAGGTCACCGATATCTTCGGCAATCTGTTTCCATTAACCGGTGAACTCGCCGTTCAGATCTTTGCCGGCGTCGGACTCATCTACGCCATCATCCACCGAGAGAGAATTGTCTTGGCACTTTCGATCTCTGCAATTGGTTCGGGCGTTGCCTTCAGCTTCTTACCGTCAGGTCTTGTCTACAACGGTCGTTGGCTTCCCTTCTGGTTCCTCACAACAACATTTATCGCTGCCTATGGCGTCGCCGAGCTCGGTGGATCTTTTTTTGGCCTCTTCGGATTTCGCTGGCTGAACGCGTCTCTTACGGGCGCAGTTGCATCGCTCAGCGTCGTCGCGGTAATCGCCGCCTACGTCGGCGCGCTTCCTTTTTTTGAGACATCAGCAAGTGCGACAAGCTTCATCCCCGCATGGGTCAATTGGAACTACACGGGCTACCAGGGCAAACCGGGCTGGACCAATTTTGAGTCACTCATCGCCATGCTCAATGGCGCGACATCACGTTACGGATGTGGACGCCTCGACTACGAGTACTCACCAAACTTCAATAACCCCTATGGCTCCACATTGGTTCCAATGTCGCTCCCAATGTGGACCAATGGATGTATCCAAAGTGCAGAGGGTCTCTACTATGAATCATCGACGAGCACCCCATTCCACTTTCTCGATCAAGCGGAACTCTCAATCCAGCCATCAAACCCAGTGGTTGGTCTTCCCTATCAAACGCTCAATGTTGCTGATGGAATTCGACACCTCGCCCTCACCGGGGTGCCTTACTTTTTGGCAAACTCCAACGAGGTTGAGCGACAGGCAGATGCCGACCCCCAACTAACCAGGATCGATTCGATCCCTGGGGACGGAGCTGCGTTTGAGAGCGAACCCAACACCACAAATACGAATCCCGAATGGGTCCTCTACCGAGTGCACAGTGCACCATTGGTTCGACCACTTTCCTACACGCCAGTAATTGAATCTGGCATGTCCCGAAAGACATGGCTCGCTACCCAGCTGAAGTGGTATCAGGCGGAAAGCGATTGGCCAGTCGTCATGACGAACGCCGGACCGAACGGCAACCTTTGGAAGAGGGCTCCGGCTGGAACATTGGTGACGCCACAACAGAGTCGCTCGCACCAGGTCACTCCGACGAATATCTTGCACATCAAGACAACAAGAAACTCGGTGAACTTTTCCGTTGGTCTTATCGGGAGCCCGGTCGTCGTCAACATCCCCTACTTTCCCAACTGGTCAGTATCAGGTGCTACCGGCCCCTACCTTGCATCCCCAAACATGATGGTCGTGGTTCCCACCTCTCATGAGGTCACCCTCCGGTACAACACAACAAATACCGATTGGATTGGGCGTATCCTCTCGCTCATTGGACTTGGCGGTCTCGTTGGGCTTCGTAGTTCGTTGCCAACGATGCTCACTCCGAATAACGATCTACCTCCTCAGACACCTCAACGTGGCGCGAGGATCCATCGACGCAACAAAAAAGTCCGAAAGCAAATTCTCAGGCGGATCGCCAGACGAATTCCCAGGCGAGTCCGTAAACCACCAAGCAAGCCAGCCACAGGCACCACCTTTGATCCTCTACTTGTTGAATAGCGTCGATTCACCCCGAACTTCTCGTTAGCAATGGACTCGCGCTATTTTGAATCCGATCCCTCGCGCGCGACGGACACCGTTCGATTACGAGAGAGGGGAGATGACGCTGTCAACGTCATACGATCTCCGTGACCCTCCGATAGTCGCCGTCAGCGTTGTCCTACCAGCATTTAACGAGCAGCTCATCCTCTCCTCAACCGTCAGCGACATCACTGCACATCTTCGTGCTAGCGCTATCAGCTTCGAGATACTGATCGTCGAAAATGGTTCGACAGACGGCACCTTAAAGCTCGCCGCGGTACTTAGCGCGACCTACCCAGAGGTTCGCCATCTCCGCCTCAAAGAGGGGAATTACGGAGAGGCCCTCCTGCAGGGCATCGTCTCCGCACAGGGGAGCTCGATCGTTACCTTTGACGTCGACCTCTATGACTTTGTTTTCTTTGATCGAGCACTCTCGCTCATCGAAAGCGATGAGACGGACCTTGTGATCGCGAGTAAACGGGTTGCAGGAGCGAGCGATCTACGACCACTTCCACGGAGAATTCTCACCTTTGGTTTTGCGATCCTGATCAAACAACTCATCGATCTTCCGGTTGCAGACGCACATGGCATGAAGGTCATCCGTCGAAGGAGCGTTATCGATCTTCTTCCCAAATGTGTAATGCGCGGTGGACTGTTCGATGTTGAACTCGTGATCCGAGCCTCCCAGATGGGAGTTCGAATAACCGAGATTCCAGTAACGGTCCGAGAGCTTCGACCGGCACGAACAGGGGTCGCCAGACGTACGGTGGAGGCGATTACTGGTGCAGTTCAACTGCGCAATATCCTCAGGCGAGAGGCGGCCCACTCACCAAAGTGATTGAGCCGAATTCGTTCAATTCCGGCTTAGTTCTTTCCGGCTTAGTTCTTTCCGGCAATCTCGCCGACAAGCGAGTTCAAATTGGCATAGGCCCGGTGCAGCCGATGGGTTGCTACCACGGTTGCAGCGGTTGCCGCACTGAGTGTGGCGGAGGCGGCGACGGGATCTGTTGTCGAGATCGACGTCAGAGAATGTTGCTGAGCCCGAAGGCCTGCAAGCAGCGAGGTAACGCAGGCTTTAATCGAGGCATCAAGCCCCTGTTCCGCCTGAATCCTTGACTGATTCTGGAGAGTGATCGCAATAGCCGCTGCGACGGCGCTCTCCTTCCTCGAGAGCTGGATCACCTGCGCGATCAGGGCATCGATCTTCATCTCGAGCTGTAGCTGGGGAATGACGGTGCTAAGGATCTGCAGCCCGAGAACCGCGTTTGCCTGAGTGACGATCGCTGGATTGCTGTTCGCGGTGAGAGCGTGAAGGGTGATGGTCGAGAGCTGAGCTGTGCTGGCCTGCTGCAGCGAGGTAAGCATCGAACGGTCCGGTGAACTGAGACGCTTGGCCGCCCCAATCTTTACCTGCTCGTCTGCGAGGGCCTCTTGACGGATGACGATGATCTGCGAGAGCCACACTTGCTTGCTCTCCAGCGAAACATGAGCGCCGAACCGCACCGTGGCCGCATCACTTGTACTACTTGGAAGTCCAGCTTGCGCATGAGCGTTTGGTTTGGGCGAAGCTGCAGCGACTCCGCCGAGAACGACGGAACCCGCGACTATGCACGCGAGCGCACGGACACCAATTGAGACAGCAAAGGAGGCTGTGTTTCCAACCTTGAACATCGATTCAATTCTCCGAGAAATTGTTATGCAAAATGCGACACGAGCATACTGCGGTAGCAGGTCCATAATCCCACCTCAGACGCTGCTTTATCGACAGATCGTATTATCAAACTATGAGGAGATTCGCGGTGGCGGGAACAGCCCTGGCGATGCCTCTGATCGACCTAGTCCCACTAGGGTGACTAACCATGTCAGACGCCACCCCTCCGGCACGACGGCCACTGCGCTCAGAGACCCGCAAGGCAAAAAAGAGGTCGGCGAAGCACGAGGGCAAAGGGTCAAAGATCGGCAACATCTACCGCAAACACCGGGTTCTCACGATCGCTGGATCGATTCTGCTGATCGCTGCGCTCCTTTTTGGTGGACTCTATGGCTATACCTACTGGCGGATCAGCAACTTCCCCAAGGTCACCGTTAAAGGGCTGACTCCTCGTCCGGCGAATGGACCTTTTAACGTTCTCATCGTCGGATCAGACTCCCGAGCCTTTGCGGGTGACAGCGGCTCGAATGCACAGCAGTACGGCGCCTCATCATCGGTGGGTGGCCAACGCAGTGATGTCACCATCGTTGCGCGCGTGAACCCGGCGACACACTCGGTGCGCCTTCTTTCCATCCCACGCGACACCTACGTCAAAATTCCGGGCACTATCGCCAACGTCTCTGGCTATAACCGGATCAATACCGCTTTTGATAATGGTCCGGCGCTCTTGGTGTCCACGATTCAACAGAATTTTCACATTCCAATTTCGGACTACATAGCGCTCGACTT
>CAIVND010000203.1 GCA_903907185.1 uncultured Acidimicrobiaceae bacterium | reverse complement strand
GGTCTAGCCAACAGTGTTGATGTCCGGCCTCTCGATCTGTTCTGTGCAGATGAGGCATTGAAAGCAGTCGCCGTGCTCGGCGAGGGATCTACTGTCTTGGTCATTGCGGGCTCGTATGACTTTTCGATCTATGGATGGGAGTTCAACATCGGATCAACGAGCGCCCTTGATGCACGAGCAGGACGGTTGCTTGGTGCAGCAGACCAGGCCATCTCCACCATCCTTCGAGTCAACGCCACCACCGCAATCATCGCGAGTTGGGATGGAACGCTTCGAATTCTTGAGATCGTCAATGGTCAGCCCGTACTTGGACCGGTTATCCACATCGACGATCTCCTCGGCAAAGTCGATTCCGATGACATGATCAGCGATCAGCGATTCATCAGCCATGCCACTTGACCTCGTCCCCGTTCCCGGGTGCAAACTTCATGTCGGCGAGGACCTTGTCTCAGTACAGGAGATCTGGCGGTCACACAGCGATCTTGGACTGCCGTGGCACTACTTTGCGAAACAGACCGGAGCCCTAGAGATCGAGATCAACTCGCTTCGCGTTCAGCGTTCACCGATCACATGGGCAGAGCTCAACATCGTCTCGCCGGAGCTCGTGAGTCGCCTACGTGAGGGCACTTCTACGTGGGATGAACCCGCCGATCTCCTCAGCTGGGAGGAGGCCACCACTTCGGCAGCCCTCCTTGCCCAGCACCATGGCGAGGCACTGCGGCTACCGACAGAGTTCGAGTGGGAGCGCATCGCTCGAGGTGATCATGACCGCATCTACCCCTGGGGCGATACCTTTGACCCCACCTGCGCCAACCTCACCGAGGCCGGCGTAGGGCACATTGAGGCGGTCGGTCTCCGACAAAATGGAGCCTCGCAGCATGGCGTTCTCGATCTCATTGGAAATATCGACGAATGGACCGCATCGGTCTACGCGCCGCTCCCCGGTGCGCACTGGACTGTGCCGCTTACCGAGACCTGGTCAGTAGATCCACACGTTACGCGAGGTGGCTCATTCTCCCATCATCGCGACCTTGCGCTCTCTCGAAGACGACATGCCATCTACCGCCCCTGGGAGGGTGCCGGATTTCGATTAGTGACCGATCACTCATGAGTAGGAGGGTCGATCGAATTGGTGTGATCATTCCGGCGCGCCACGATGGGGAGAATGCACAACGGCTCGTCACTGCAGTCCTTCGCTCCGCGGACGAGGTCGCCGATATCGTCACCGTGATCCTCGCCGATGATGGGGAGAACGGACACTTTGGGACCGGACTACCTGATGACCCTCGACTACTTGTCGCCACAACAACAGAACATGGACCTGGCTATGCCCGAGCAGCAGGTGTCCGACTCTTTGCTGAACAGACCCGTGAATTTCGCGAGGAGCACTGCTGGGTGATCTCACTCGATGCCGATGTGACGATCCCCGATGACTTTCTCACCAGTTGGCTCGGTCAGATCACCACAAGCTCCGCTGAGCTACTCACCGCACCGGCCCACTTCGGCTCCGTCAACGGTGAACCTCTCCTCACCGATGACGTCAACGCGGCCAGTGCGTGGATGTGGTCGGACACCACGTTCTATGAACGCTTTGTCGGAGTCGTCAATCTTGGTGGCTCCAACCATGCGATCTCACTCGCGTGTTACAACGCCGTTGGGGGCTACCTCCAACCCACGGCGGAGCTCGAGGGCCGTCAGGTGCTCGTCGCCGGGGACGACTGGGACTTCGGACTGCGCGCTCGGTTGCGGGGATACGCCATTGAGCGGGTCGAAGCACCCCTCGTGATCGCCTCAACCCGTCGCATCGCGGCGGATCCCGTTGGCTTTCTCTCGGGACGCACCTATGAGGGCATCTTTGCGCCAGTACCAACTGATGGAGCATCGGAACCGTGGCCACCCAGCGAACCGTGGAACAGTGTCGTTACGCGCGGTCGAGCACGAATCTTCGCGCACTTCTTGTTGAAGCCGCTCCTCGCCGGCCTCAAGCCCCTCGGAGCGATCGAGTGGTTTGTTGGTCGTGAACTGAGCGATGAGCTCGCGGCGATCCTCGATCGCTCCCCCGTCCTCGATATCGACTGGAATGAATTCCGCACTACCCTCATCGGCATGATCTTTGGAGATGACGTGTTCTCGTTCTGCCGACGTGCCGCAGCACAGCTCACGGGCGGCGAGCAACGATGACAGGGCTCTTCGACTCCAACGCCGATCTCGCTAAGGTCGTGCGGGGTCTTCCACCTGAGCTCGGTGAACGACTGACCTTCCATCTCCCGCTTGAGACTCAGGCACTTGAGGTGGCGGGAGCGAGTGATGGCGAGATCACTGCCCGTATTGAACAACGCCTGCCAGCAGCCTTCGGCGCATCACTCATCGATCCCCCGCTCTTTCGTTGGGCAGAGAGCCATTACCACGACGAAGGTATCGGTCTGCTCAGCTCCAATCTCGATGAACGTCGACGAGCCTTCTCTGAAGTCGCCTCACTTGGCCCCGGACTTGCTGGTGCAGCATTTCACGCGTTGATCCGTACGGGCTACGGTGCGCTTCGCCAAGATCCCCATGAGATCTCTCGCGGCCTCGCGTACCTGCGGACCCGTCGACAGGTGCTCTTCGCGAGTGCCCCAAATACCAGCCAACGCGAGAAGATCAACCTTCCAACCCTCGAAGAGCTCGCCAACTCGACGGTCTTTGACCAACTCGACCTCGTCGCTGGCGAACGGGCGCTCTTTCTCCCCGATGGTCCGCCAACACCGCTTCCCTCGATAGAAGAGCTCGTCCAGTCTGCGTTTGGTCTCGTACTTCACGACCCGGGTTCATTTATCGCGGTCCATACCGTGACTGGACTTCATGCCCTCGTCGAGCTCGATCGGCAGGTGACTGGCCGGAGCGACCTCTCGGGTATTCCAACCGATCCGCTGCTCGTGCCTTGGTGGTCTGCGATGGCAAATGCGATCACGGCAAGCTCAGTTTTGGTACATCTCGGTTCCCCATCGGCGCCGTCGCGTCCCAAACTTACGTTCGCGGGGATGGAAGAGCTGGTGAAGGCGTCGATCGACTCCTGTGAGGTTCACGACCTCAAGATCTCCGTAGCCCTTAGCCGCCTCGTCAGCCTCAAGATTGCGACGGAGTCTGAGGCGCTTACCGTTGGATCTGCCAAACTCTCTGCTACGGAATGTTCTCTTGCATGACAACTTGCACGATGAAGGGATAGTTGGGAAATGAGCGAAACCACCGAGGCAACTCCAACGGCGCACGTCATCATCATCGGCGGGGGGGCCGCAGGAACAAGCTGTGCTCTTTTTCTCTCCCGTGCAGGAATGACCTCGACCATCTTTGACCATGATCGAACGATCCTCAAACGAGCGGAGCTCCACAACTTCCCCGGACTGGTCCCAACGCTCGGCGTTGACTGGCTGGCCCAGCTCCGTGCCTCACTTGCCGAGGTCAAAGGAAGCACGCAGATCCAAGAGCGCGTTACCTCGCTCTTTCTCGAAGGAGACACCGTCGGCGTAGAGAGTGCCACCCAACGTCTCACCGCCGACTACATCGTCATCGCCACGGGGCAGCTCAATGCAGACTTCACCCAGACGGTAGGGATTGAACTCACCGATCCCGTGCAGCCCTTTGTCACCGCGAATATCGTCGTCGATCGATGGGGAGCAACAAACGTCGATCGCATCTTCGCCTGTGGGGTCGTTGCGGGATTTCCCTCGCAGGCGGTTATCTGCGCGGGAAGTGGTGCAAACGTTGCGGTTGGAATCGCCTCACGCGTCCATGGACAGTTCTGGGTTGACCACGACGAGGCGCCAAAACCCGATCAGACGTGACCGTCTTGACGTCACCGCGGCGGATCGGTGTGCTCAAGGTGCACGGTACGCCCGTTCGACTGACGTCCCCCAAGATCAACTGCGGACAGAGCCACTACCCGACAGCCAGCGAGCGAAAGCATCTCGTCAAGAACGTCTGGGGTGCGCTCGGGCCACGAGTGAAAGAGCACAACCCCGCCACCGGCCACCGCCTGAGCGGTTCGATCGACACACCGTTCGTGAGAAAGGGTCTCATCCCAATCGAACGTCGAGTAGTCCCAACCAACGATCGTGAGACCAAGCTCTCCCGCGATCTCCTCAATCGTCTCGTCATCACCACCGTACCCATGTGGGAGTCGCAGGAAGTTCACGGTGCAGTTTGGGACGGCCGCAGTCAACGCGGCGAGTCCATCACCGATCTCGCCAGCGATACCGTCGGGGGTAAGACGGCGGTAGTCGACATGACTCAAGCCATGCAGACCAACGGCAAACCCACGTTCAACAAATTCGACAACGTGGTGCGGATAGGCCTTTGCCCAGCGACCCTGGACGAAAAAGGTCGCCGGTACGCGGTGCGACAGAAGAACTGCGACAATCTGTTCCAGCGAAGCGAGAGGATCGATGGCTAGATGATCGGGAAACTCCACATCGATCGTGATCGTGACCTCCACGCAACCAGCGTACCGATGGTCACATGGTGATGAACCCATGACCGATGCGAAGCCGCTTACTGGCCTCGAGCTTCTCACCACGACCCGATCGGTTCGGCGTCGCATCGATCGCACCCGAGAGGTCGACCGTGACCTCCTGCTGCGATGCCTTGAGGTTGCGATGCAAGCACCGAACGGTGCGGATGAACAGGCCTGGCGGTGGATTGTCGTCACTGACGAAAAGCAACGGGAAAAGATCGGCGCGTGCTATCACGCCGCCAACGAGCAGTTTGCCGCCTCCGTAACGGCACGAGCGGACGCCGGTGACGAAGCAGCAAAGTTGAAACTTGCCTCCTCCGGTGTCTTCTGGGATCACCTTGGTGAAGTGCCGGTGCTTGTCATTGCCTGCTTCGAACCGCAACCGTGGTTCGATGGAGCTTCGCCATACGCACTCGCCAGTGCGTATGGCTCGATCTTTCCTGCGGTATGGAACTTTCAACTCGCCTGTCGTCTTGAGGGGCTTGCAAGCTGTCTCATTACCTCACACCTGCGTTTTGCCGATGAGATCGCCAAGATCGTTGAACTCCCCGATCAGTTCATCCAGGCGGGAATTGTCGCGGTGGGACACCTGATCGGATCCTCCTTCCAACCGGCGCGCCGAAACCCCTTGAATGAGGTGGTTCGGTTTGATCGATGGAGTTAAAGATTCGCCCATGGAAGATCCTCGCACTCAAGATCAGATGATGATGCACGAGGCGGTGGTCGCGGGCCAGTCGGTCCGAGGCACCACCTCCCCAAACCCATGGGTTGGATGTGTCATCGTCAGCTCCGAGGACCACATGTTTGTCGGTGCTACCCAACCACCGGGCGGTCCACACGCGGAGATCGAAGCCCTCCGTCTCGCTGGCCCTGCCGCGCGCGGTGCAACGATGTACGTCACGCTTGAGCCCTGCGCCCATCACGGTCGCACACCCCCCTGTGTACCTGCGATCGTCGCTGCCGGCATCAAACGGGTCGTAGTCGGTGTGCTCGATCCGGACACCAAGGTCAATGGCGAGGGAGTTGCCTACCTGCAGGGCGCCGGGATTGAGACCACCGTTGTTGATTCAGAGGAGGTCCAGACCTGTCTTGCCCCCTATCTCAAACACCGCGCTACCGGAAGGCCGTGGGTCATCCTCAAACTTGCCGCATCGCTTGACGGAAGGATCGCCGCGCCGGACGGACAGAGCAGTTGGATCACCGGACCGGCTGCGCGAGCAGACGTCCATCTGCTTCGGTCCGAGAGCGATGCAATCTTGGTTGGGGCAGGCACCGTGCGGGTCGACAACCCACAACTGACCGTCCGCGAGGTTCCGGGGAGTGATCCACTACGCATTGTGCTGGGAAAGATTCCGAACGATGCGCTGGTGTTGCCCGCACTGTCGCGATCGGGTCCACTAGCGCCACTACTTGATGAGCTTGGGAAAATGGACGTCATCCAGCTCCTGGTCGAGGGAGGCGCACAGGTTGCAGCTGCCTTCCACCACGCGAACCTCATCGACCAGTACGTCTTCTACTACGCACCGGCACTCTTTGGCGGTGAAGACGCAAAGGCGATGTTTGCTGGTCCAGGGGTACCGACGATGCATGACCTTTGGCGAGGACATATCACCGCAATTAAACGCCTCGGAGACGACCTCCGGATCGATCTTGCCCCACCCGCACAGGGGCATTCAGCCAACCCACTTTGACGGTGCACTTCCGTCAAAAAGTGTGGCTCGGCGATTTAGTCATAGAACCCTTGGTCATAGAACAGAGGCAAGTGGAGCAGAGTCGAGTCCGTGCGCCATCGCCACCGGACCGTAGGTAATCTGACCGTTCACGACATTGACACCTTCAGCGAGCGCGTCATCGCTCCGTACGGCGTCACGCCATCCGTGAGCGGCAAGTTCGATCGCATAGGGCAGAGTCGCGTTTGCAAGTGCGTAGGTGGAGGTGTGCGGGACGGCTCCGGGCATGTTTGCTACGCAGTAAAAAATCGAGCCATTGAACTCAAAGACCGGATCCGAATGGGTCGTCGGATGTGTTGCCTCGAAACAACCTCCCTGATCGACGGAGATATCAACAAGCACCGAGCCCTCTCGCATCTCCGCGACGACAGCGTTTGAAACGAGTTTTGGTGCCTTCGCACCAACAACAAGAACTGCACCGATCACGATGTCAGCATCGATACAGGCGTGCTCGACCGCAAGCTTGGAGGAGGCAACTGTTCGTACTGCACCGCGGAAGTGATGATCCAAGTAGCGCAGTCGATCGAGGTTCCGATCGAGCACCGTCACCGAAGCGTGCATGCCCATTGCGATGGTGGCAGCCGCCAATCCGGCAACACCCGCTCCGATGACCACGACGTTCGAGGGTGTGACCCCTGGTACACCACTGATCAAAGCACCACGGCCACCGCCCGGACGCATCAGATGATGTGCTCCCATCAACGGAGCCATCCGTCCCGCAACCTCGCTCATGGGAGTCAAAAGTGGGAGCGAACCGTCACGGAGACGCACCGTCTCGTAGGCGATCGCGACACCGCCAGCCTCGAGCAACGCGTCGGTACATGAACGCGACGCGGCGAGATGCAGGTAG
>CAIVND010000202.1 GCA_903907185.1 uncultured Acidimicrobiaceae bacterium | reverse complement strand
GCCCGCGTCCAAACAGACTCCTTGCTGGCCTCAACTGGTTGACCCAGGTGGGATTCGAAACTTTGGGTCTATCGCTCGTGGTGCTCTCTGCGCTGGCGTTGACCCGAGAGGCAGGCGGCCATCCGAGCACACTTATGAAGTATCTGCTCGTTGCGGTCGCAGCCGGAGTGCAGCTGTGTCTGCCGTGGTTCGGACATGCGACGTTGACCGTTGCACTGAGAGCTTGCAGCTGGCTTTTCGCCGCCAGCTTCATCGTCTTTGCAGTCTTAGCTGCACCAAAGATTCATCTCCATGGTGGTTGGCACGGCGCAACTTGGCAGACCATGACCATTGCTGCAGTCATCATCCTCTCAGCAGGAGGAATCGGTTGGACCGAGAATGCCAACGACTATTCGCGGTATCTTCCAGCTGACATAAATTCGTGGAGGGTTGTGTCTGCGGTCGCTTTAGGGGGTGGAGTCCCAGTTCTTCTCGCAGAGATCATGGGTGCAGCGATGATATCTGCAGTCGCAGATCCTGGAAGTGTCTCGATCGTCTCTGGACTGCCGGGCGTATTCCCGTCATGGTTCGTCGTTCCGTACCTATTGATCGTCATCGGACAGCTTTTTGCGATTAATGGATTAAATCTGTATTCCTCAGGGGTTTCAATGCAAGCTGCTGGGGTCTCGCTCCCTCGCACGGTGTGCGTTCTCGTCGATACCCTGATCTGTGCTGCACTTACTGTCTGGGCAGTTCTTTCTAGTTCCTTCACGACGGTGCTGAATGATTTCGCTCAGCTCATCGTTATATGGATCGCTCCTTGGATTGGCGTCTATCTTGTCGACGCAGCGCTTCGAAAGGGTAGGTACGACCTTCGTTCGCTGTTTGCGCGTGACGCAGGGATCTATCACCGACGGGCGGGTACAAACTGGCAGGCGGTGACAGCGCAACTGGGCGGGATGATTGCATCGATCCTCTGGATCAATACTGGTCCATTTGTTGGTCCCCTCTCGCGCCTAACTGGAGGTGCTGACCTGTCGATCTACGTGGGAGCGGGACTTGCCGCAGGTCTTTACTGGATGACGGCAAAGAACATGGTGCGCGGTGAAGCAGCAACTAGCAGTTTTGAGAGCCAGCTCCGTTAAGGAAAGCTCCGGTAGCTATGGGCACGCGAGGAGTTCGATGGCGAGACAATCAATGCAGTGAACTGTCATATGCGGAAAGCTCTGAATATTGCCGTCAATACGGTCGTTAGTACTATTGCGAGCGGCTACCCCAACTCGCTAGTTGCCACTGGAGTTCACTGGTGGTACCTGCCAACACTGGCCAATGATGAGTTAGCTGGGCAACCATGATGCAATCGACTTCGTTCGGGATCCACCGCACTTGGCTTCCCTGTTTGGTAGTGCTGACCGTTCCGGAACGGGTGTCTGCGGCACAAGGATTTTCAAACTCGTTCTCCCACTACGGGCAACGGAGTTCGAATGACTTGTGGTCGAGTCTCATTGCTAAAGGGGCGAATCGTAAATAGCACCGCGAATCCGCGACTCAGCGTAATTCGCAAATCCAATTTGGCCGCCGTCGGAATGGTGGCGCTCCACCGCATTGATCAATCCAAATGTGCCAAAGGATCGGAGGTCATCGGCACTGGAATGTTGAAGGACCCGATATGGCAGTCGACGGACAACCTTGTCAACGAGGTAGAGATTTTTTTCAATCAAATCGTTGCGCAGATCTTGGTCATTGGTCGCCCAAAACCTCAACCAGAGCTGTTGGGCATCTTCGAGATTGGAATCGGTGCGATCGAAAGCCTCCCTGTCGCGGCGATTGCCCACTTTTGTGTTCGAGAGAGACTTTCGCGTAGCGCTAAGGGTCGGATGAGTTGAAAGTCCAATTTCAACAATTGTGGTGGTCATAGTTCCTCCTAATTCACTACAACCATCATTCGGCCTAAAGATCCGCCAGACCAGATCAATTCACACCTAAAATCCATAGCGAAGATGCACTAGGAGGGTTACTTTTCCTGGGTACCAGAAGACACCAACATTGTGCGCGTGTAGCTATCTCGATAGTTGTCGACGCCTGTGAACGTGTCCCAACGCACGGAAACTTCAGGTGTTGCCAGCACAGTTAACGTGAGGCACGTGTTTTAGTTTCCGAAGTCATATGCGCGCTAAGAAGTTCGGATCACCGTGATTGGATGTCGATTCAGATACGTCTACGGTGTCGCGGCCGCGCGCGGCCGTCGGCTCAGTGCAGATTCAATTTGAGCTGAATAGTAAAATCCTTGCATTGACACGTCATCTCCTCGATTGTTAATGTCCGCCACAACGCAAGATGTAGATCGACGACACGGGGGACTTTGCAAATGGAACCGACGAAAGAACTTGCCACGTTTGTGGTCAATTATCCGACCAATGCGATACCCGATGAGATCATGCACGCTGCGACACGTTGTTTGGTCAACTACTTGGGCGTCACCTTGTACGCCACCTCGGACCCATCGGCTGACATCGTGCTCTCTCTTATCCGAGAAGAAGGGGGCAACGGCCGTGCATCAATCCTGGGAACCGGCGAGAGGACCTCGGCATCTCAAGCTGCGTTTGCAAACGGCTATTTCGGACATTGGGCGGATTTTGACGATACTCATGTGCCGATCGACAATGCGTCAAATGTCCACGCGTCGCCACCGATAATCCCCGCCGCTCTCGCGGCCGGTCAACTCACAGATGCAAGTGGCAAAGAGGTGCTGGCCGGTGTGGTTTTGGGCATGGAGGTAGCACTACGGCTAAGTAGCTTGATCGGCGCGCGCCGTCGGGAGGGTTCGGCTTCGTTTCACATCACTGCGACATGTGGGGTCATTGGGGCCGCCGCGGCAGCGGGCAGAGTTCTCGGGTTGAATTCTGAGCAGATGACCTATGGGCTCGGAATCGCAGCCACACAGGCAGCAGGACTTACCGATGTCTTCGGTTCGATGTGTAAACCATTTCACGCTGGACGCGCTGCGCAGGGCGGCATTGTTTCAGCAATGTTGGCCAGCAAGGGATTCACCTCGTCTACACGAATACTCGAAGCTGAGAATGGGTTTATCCATGCCATGGCTGATGTTCAGGATCTAAGTCCATTGACTCAGGCACTTGGTGAAGAATGGGAGACGCCGCGCATCGGCTTCAAGCCCTATGCGTGCGGTGCGGGAAACCACGGTTTGATCGACGCGCTGTTTACCCTACGTCGAGAGCACAACCTTGGCGTCGAAGATGTCGAAAGCATCGTTGGCTTGGTGCACAATACCGCCCCAAATCTGCTCCGGAACAGACAGCCCAAGACCACCCTGGAGACCAAATTCTCCTACCACCACGCCATGGCAGTGGCATTCGCGTTGGGAATGGTTTCGCCTGAACAGTTCACTGAGCCCATCTTGGCGAACGCGGAGATCGCCATGCTTCGCGATCGGATTGAAGTAAGGGCAGATGAGTCATTGAAGGGCCGGAGCTGCATTGTCGAATTGTCTACAAAAGATGGCAGGACGTTCTCTGAGTTCGTCGAGTATCCATCGGGGACTCCAGGCAATCCCATGAGCGACGAGGCACTTTCAGATAAGTTCCGTGGAGTAACTGACAGCGTGCTGGACACCGACCAGCAGGACCGGCTGCTGAAATTGGCGTGGGATGTTCAAAACCTTCCCGGCATCGATCCGCTGTTTACATTGACCGCCTGAGCGGAACTCCGCAGATTCGGGTCAGCCGAATCGGGTACGCCCGCGCGGCGGAATGAAGCGCCTGCGCTTACTATTGTCGGATGCTTCGAGCCGCTTGCCGATTCGGAGATGATCTGTTCCCGTATGAAAACTAGTTTCAATAGCTAACTAGTTCTATTCAGAGAGCGCCGACTTTGGGGGACGCAATGAAATTCATGCACGCTCGACCGTTCCGGGTTTCCATGCTGAGGTTAACAACGATCGGCGTTGCAATGTGCATGGGAAGTGGAGTCCTTGTTGGGGTATTTGCCACCGAGGCTTCGGCTGTGACCTTCTCCATCTCTGGTAGCGCGACGAATGCACCCAGCCAGTCCTGCGTCTTTATCGAGACGAATACCGGAGGTGTAGTTGGGAGCACAACGACGGGTGTGGGTGGTGTTTTTTCAGTGTCCGTGTCGAGTGGCACGTATCTTGTGCAGGTCGATCCCTCCTGCTTTGGTCAGAGGTCCGTGGCCATCGCCGGTGCATATTACGAAGCTGGTGCTTCGCCAAATGCGACTTCAGTGCTTACGAGCGCGACGCCCGTAGACGTAACGACAGCGGACGCGACCTCGGTCAACTTGACGCTATCGACCGGCGACACTCTGAATGGAACGGTGAACAGCGGAGCGGGTGGCACGGCCGCGGGAGTCTGCGTATATCTCTTCAATGGCACGGACTCGTGGGACTATCAGGGGCTGAGTACGACCGGTGGTGGGTATACCGTCACGGGCATCGCTCCTGATGCCGCAAACGGCTATCAGATCGAATTCGACCCGAGTTGTGGAGGTTCGACGCCCTCTACCCTTGCCCCAACTTTCTATGCGAACCAAGCACTCGAAGAAAACGACACACCCTTTGTAATCAATTCCCCAAGTCAGACCATTAATGTAACGGTACCGGTCGGCGGAACCATTAACGGTACTGCGAGACAGCCAAATGGATCCGTCGCATCAAACGTCTGTGTTGATGTGATCTCTAGTGATGCTGATGAGTCCTACTTCTACACGGTGGAGACGGGTCCTTCGGGCACGTACTCCTTCCCAGGTCTCGCAGCGACCGCTTTCAACGTCACCTACGACCCGGGATGCGCCAGCTCGCAGCTCACTGACTTTTCCTCCGGCGAGACAACTATTACATTCACTTCACCGATTACCTCGACAGTCGATACCAACCTTTTGTACTCGGGCAGCACTCCTTCCATCTTGCCGACTGCTGCAACGACTGGAACCGTCGGATCGGCATTTGTCCAAAGCTTTTCCACTAGTGGAGGTATCGCGCCGTTCACCTGGTCTGCCACGAGCCTTCCAGCTGGACTATTCATCAACTCCACGAGCGGAGTCGTATCCGGGACACCTACGACTTCGGGGGCATTGAAGTCGACGATCACTGCCCAGGATTCCTCCACCCAGGCGGTAGCGATTAGCCAATCGGTGACCTTCAATATCAACTCCCTCCCGACGCCGGTGACCACGACTACAACTTCGCCCTCGACGACTCCAACGACCATCCCACAAGTGCCACCTGCGCCAAAGCCGAAGGTGAGCGTGGCCATCAGCAATGTCGTTCTACAAAAGGCGACCTCTGCATCGATCCCAGTCTCCTGTGCAGCTGCGACGTGTACGGGCACAGTTAACCCGGATGGAAGCCCGCAAGTAAGTGTCGTTTGGATTGGCGTAGAGGGCGACGAGATCGTAATTGGTCACCTCGGACAGGGCCGGAAGGTATCCAACATCGGGAACGATCCTCGCGTCGCACTCACCGTAGAGGCCGATGGAGCAAATGCTGTCGGCATGGCGAACTATCTCATCATCCACGGCTCTGCTCATCTAGTTGAGGGTGGCGCCCCAGAACTTCTCCAACGTCTCGCCGAGGTCTACGTTGGACCCGGAGTGAAGTTTCCTTCAATGGATAATCCACCCGCCGGACAGGTAATCCACATCGTTGCTGAACGATTCGGTGGCGTAGGCCCTTGGGCAAACGTCAGATAAAAGGCCAATAGTTGTTGACGTTGGCCCCAAACTCGACCTTCATCGTCCGTCGAGGGAACGAACTTTTCGACCATAATTTGGTGGAGGCGATGATTCACGACGCGTCAAAGTTGTGGTCGCCTCGTAACTCTTCGACGGACCCCGCACGTGCCAAAGTTCTTCGATAGTGGTTTCGGACCTCACGAGCGTGGAGATGTCATAGAGATCGTCTCCACAAAGGTGGCTACTCGTCCATTGACCATCCGTAAGGTCAAGATCAACAAACGGTCGTCCATCAGTGAAATACAGCATGACCATTGATCTTGTGATGAGCCGATAATCAAGACTTCTCCGCGCCCCACTGTGGTGATCGCCGAGGTGCAGCACTCCGAACTCGTCGTAGCGCATAAGTTGGTCGACCGCGCTTTCAGCCAGCGGCATAAATGCAAAGCTGCCAGTTCCCTCGAATGAGCTTTGGATGTCTGATTGATAGTCGGTTATCGATCGGACGATGTCCCATGATCCAACAAGGAAATCGAGTGGTTCGAGAATCTCCATGGTCCTCATTTAGCTATCCCGTGCCCGTCTAGTCATCCGCCGAAAGTTTATTTTGAAGCATTTGTGACCGATGCGGCGCGCCATTTCTTCCAGATAGTACCTTGGTTAACAGTGATATCCACGAGTCAGCAGGTCACGTGGGACCAGACACTCTGGTCGAACGAGTGGGGGAAGATGTTGCAACAGCGCCTTGTGCTTAACGCTTCAGCGTTGTTCGACAAATCCGTCGCCGTCCGAGTTAGGGCACTGCAGGTTTCTAAGCCGTTCAGTTCGATTCCGCCGATTCGCGCTGAGACCTCGAAAGCAATGGAGAGCTAATGAGCAATGACCAGTCAGTAGAAAAAGTTGCTGAAGCATGTCGGATTCTCGGCAGACTCGATCTGACTCACGCTGCGTTAGGACACGTGAGTTATCGCGCCGGTGACGACGATTCGATGATTATCAAATCTAAGGGCCCACATGAGGTGGGTTTGAGATATACGGACCCGAGTGACGTAATTCGCGTCAATTTTGAAGCCGAGAAGATCGAAGGTGGAGATGGCCTCCAAGCACCAGGCGAGAGCTTTCTCCATCTTCATCTCTATAAAACTCGGCCCGAGGTACGAAGCATCGTGCACATTCACCCGGAGGACTGCCTGATCATGGGTCTGTCGAAGAGAAAGTTGCGTCCGCAATATGTTGGTTACGATCCGTCAAGCGCAAAGATATTGGCTGCGGGCGTCCCGATCTATAAGAGTGCTGTCACGATCCATGATCATGAAAAGGGGATTGATTTCGCCCGTTTTGTAAGCTCAGCAAATGTTGCCATTATGCGCGGTCATGGAATAACCGTTCTTGGCAATAGTATTGAGGACGCAACAGTTCGCGCGATCAACCTTTGTAGAGCGGTGCACATCGCCTATCGAATGGCTCTCATTGGTCGCACCACTCGGCTTTCGAAAAGCGAGCTCAGATCGTTGACAGCTACGCGTGAGCGTGGAAATCGCGGGTCTGTCGAAGGAGCTGAGGGTCTCGCTTCAAAGTGGGGCTACTACGCAGAGCTGACAGGTTCTGAGAAAGTTCATCCTGGCTAGGTTGCACAAAACTGCCGGGCGTGCACTGTACGCCGGCAAGAAGGTCAAATTGTACGCCCGGGTGAACGAGATCTATCTGCGTGAAGGAGCTATCTACACCACCGTTCGCTATCGCGTACGTGATCGAACCAGCCTTTAGGCCAAGTGACCTATCCGCCGGTAAGTGAGAAGTGTTGATAGTCCGGTGTCTGTGTCCACCGACCTCCCCAATACCAGCCGATTGAGGCAAACGCGGAGATAAGAACTCCATTGGGAACCGCCATTCCCGGTTGATGAGCATTTCTATTTCTATACTTGATACCTGAAGCTGGTTGGAATTTGCCACCTTCGAAATAGGGGTTCTCCACCGGGTTGATGTCAATTGCCTCGCCATAGGCATGGACCGACCAAGTGGGTTGACCACTCGAGACCGCATATCGGCAGTTGAACCCCGAGCTGTTGTCAGCAACCATCGACACCGGGTCGCTTCCGCGGAATGCCTCTTCAGGGACCATCGAATGGATTGGAAAGTGTTTTGCATAAAGAATCTTGAACACCTTGGTAACTTGTACGGAAACTGCCCTATTGACGACAATCGATCCAAGATGTGATCGATGATCAAAACCGACATAGCTCAGTCGCAGTAGACGAAGTGCGGCGGGGCCAATCGGACATCCGGCACGCCAGGTGAACCGGAGATTTTGTGCCGTTACCGCTGACGCTTTGGCAACGAAAGGTGGCATGTGCGTAGAAGACGAGGCTGATGAGGGGAGTGCGGCTGCCAATGTGCCGAGTACACCGAAAGTAACAACGGCTCGTGGCCAGATTTGGAGACGATAACACTTCGGTCTGGCGTCTCCCTTTCGCGAAGATGTCACTGTTGATATCGGTGACTGGCTCCTTCGGCATAGAGCAAGGTCACCTCGTTCCACCTCATGTTCCTACAAAGTTGACAGCAGTTGGATGTGCGAGACAACCGGGTGCAGAGATTCGAACTGTTCCGTTGATAACTCCCGCGCCAATTACCCCAGAGATTGTCACGCTGACGACCGAGGTCGCACGAGATTGAGTCTCGAGATGCCGAATGCCACGCCTGACATAGTGTTGGTCGAAGGTGTAGCGGCCGCCATGCTGGGTTGCTGTGATCCGCGGAACTCCAACGTACGCTTCTCCGCCAACTCTTCCCAGACCGGTAGTGCAGTCGATGTAGAAGACGGTCTTTTGAGCTGCTCCAGCGTTTCCGCTTACATAGTTGCTCGGACCACCGGCGATTACCGTGGGACTGGCGGCGACAAGATGCATTCCCCCCGAACGCCCGGCACCAGAGAAGTAGTAACAATATGCATGGCCGGGGATGAGCGTCACGAGTGCAGCTCCAGCCTCGACGCTGAACAGTGCAATGACCCCAACTAACAATCCAAAAAGAGAGACGCAGTAGGTGAGACCATATCTAGTCTGCGATGCCCTCATTTTTCCCCTTACGTTCGTCTTCAATTTATCATGTTGCAAATTTTCCCTAGGTAGGTGGCGCAGCTAGCTCAATGACTTGAAAAAGTCGTTCGAGTAGAGACGGCCGGATCAGCACGAATTGAGTTGAAAATAGCTGAGGCAGAATCGACCGCTGGGAAGATAGAGATGACTTCGCTCCATCAATGATCTCTGACGCGAGAGGCATGCTCACCAGGGTCATCGATTTGTATAACTACTTTCGTGAGACTGGGCATGCATGCAGAG
>CAIVND010000201.1 GCA_903907185.1 uncultured Acidimicrobiaceae bacterium | reverse complement strand
GCCAGCACCTGCGGCTGGTTGGCGACAATGCCAACGACGCGACCACCGATACGCGCAAACCCACAGGTGAGATTTGCAGCGAAGAAGGGGAAGTACTCGAAGTAATCGCCATCATCGATGACCTCGGTGATGAGGCGCTTTACATCGTATGGCTGGTTGGCCTGCTCCGGGACTAGATCACGAAGGACTGGGGTCGAACGGTCGGTTGGATCCGTCGAACGCACGCTCGGCGGTTCCTCGAGATTGTTTGATGGGAGAAAGGAAAGGAGGTAACGAACGTCATCGAGACAGGAGTGTTCATCACTTGCAACAAACGCGGCAACACCTGACCGTGTTGCATGGGTCATTGCACCACCGAGTTGCTCGGCAGATACCTCTTCTCCCGTCACCGTCTTAATGACGTCAGGTCCGGTGATGAACATGTGGCTTGTTCCTTGGACCATGAAAATGAAGTCGGTGAGCGCAGGTGAGTAGACCGCTCCTCCAGCGGAGGGGCCCATGATGATTGAGATCTGTGGGATCACCCCAGAGGCTTTGGCATTGCGGTGAAAGATTCCACCGAAGCCGTTCAGCGCGTTGACACCCTCTTGGATGCGCGCACCTCCACCGTCGCTGATGCCGATGATGGGAACACCCATGCGCAGTGCCATCTCCTGCACCTTGTGGATCTTTGCCGCGTGCGCCTCTCCAAGTGAACCACCAAAGACCGTGAAGTCCTGCGCGTAGATGCAGATTCGGCGACCGTCGATCGTGCCAAAGCCGGTGACGACGCCGTCGGTAGGTGGCCGCCGGTCATCGAGTCCGACACCGTAGGCATGGTGGCGCACCAAGGTGTCCACCTCTCGAAAAGATCCGTCATCGAGGAGATAGTCGATGCGTTCGCGGGCGAGCATCTTGCCCTTCGCGGCCTGCGCCTCGACCGCCCGTTCAGCACCCGCATGGTGAGCTTCGGAGCGACGTTCATAGAGCTCGGCGAGCCGGGCGGACATCTCGTTGGGAATTTCGTTCTCAGCCATCGCTACAAGGGTAATGGGAAGGGGGGAGTCTGTTCTTCAATGTGGTTCAGACTGCCGACGTTCTCTTTCGAGGCCACTGCTCCCGCTAAGGGAACATTCCTTAGGCCTCGACGACGCGCCGACCCTCAAGGGCGCGACCAAGGGTGAGTTCGTCGGCATATTCAAGGTCACCACCGACCGGAAGACCGCTCGCAATTCTTGTCACCTTCAGTCCAAGAGGCTGCAATAGACGAGCGAGGTACATCGCCGTGGTGTCTCCCTCAAGATTTGGATTGGTACACAAGATGACCTCGGTGACACCCTCAGAATCAATCCGACTAAGTAGTTCACGTACGCGAAGTTGCTCGGGACCTACGCCCTCTATTGGGTTGAGAGCACCACCAAGGACGTGGTACCTGCCGGTGAATTCGTGCGTACGTTCAACAGCGACAATGTCTCGGGGGTCTTCGACCACACAGATCTTTGTGAGGTCACGCTGAAGATCGGTGCAGATTGAACACTGTAAGTTCATTGAGACGTTAAAGCACCGTTCGCAGAGAACCGTTCGCTCTTTGACCTCGATGATCGCCGCGGCGAGGCGAAGGGCATCCTCCTTGGTGACCTTGAGGAGATGAAATGCGATCCGGGCTGCAGATTTTGGCCCGATGCTCGGGAGCCGACCAAGCTCATCGACGAGATCTTGAATCGGTCCGTCAAAGAGTGCCATGGTCACCACCTTGCAGCTGATCCTTGTCGCCACCAAATAGTCCACCCAGCGCCTCAGAGACTGCACCACTCATGGACTGCATGCGAATGGTCTTCAGCTGCGTCACCGCGTCGCGAAGAGCGGCGAGGATAAGGTCCTCTATCAGAGTGACATCGTGCTGCTCGATGATGGAGGGGTCGATCGTGATCCGATCAAAGGAGTAGTCACCCGACACCGTGACGGTAACTTGCCCTGCTGCTGCTCGGCCTATCACCGACCTGGCATTTGCCTCAGACTCCGCTCGCTGCAGCTGTTGTTGAAGTTGGCTCATCGCGCCGAGGAGTTCGCCAAAGTTATCCTCCGAGCCAGTTGCAGCCACTTAAATCTCCTCCGCTCCCGGGAACGCTGCACGGAGCTGATCTTCGGCCCAAGTTGCATTCGTTGAAGGTTGGCCGGTCAAACCTTCGATGGGAGAGCCCAGATCGGAGAGATCGTCAGTATCGAAATCTTGGTCGTCTGGCACTACCTGTGGACTGCTGGACGAGCTGGAATCTGATACGACAGCCTGCTGTGAGCTGGTTCTCTCCTCGGCCGTTGATGAGGAGGTAGCGGTGCCAGTGCTGACGACAAGGCGAATTGATGCGGTTGTCCCAAAGTGAGCACTGATTGCCTGTTCGATGTCGGGACGGAGTGGTTCAGCAGCAAGGACATGCGCTTCGTTTGGAAGTCCGATAATGAGGGTCTGGCTCTCGACTGCTACGAGACGTGCTGCCTGGTAGTACGCCCGAGCCTTTGGGCGAAGGCTGGGAAGGATCTGTAGTCCCCACGCAGCGGTCACCGTCTCAAGTTGAGGTAGCTCGCCAGCTGCTACCGAGGGAGCATCAGAAGGGGGTGTCTCGGGCGCCAGGTCTGTCGTCGAGCCATTTTGCGGTTGGGATGTGCTCACAGCTGCCTGTCCTCCTCGCCGAAAGGCACCGAGCGAGGGCCTCGCGCCAGGAGTTGGACTGTGATCGGCTGGGCTAACGAAACGAGAACGATCAACCGACTCCTGCGGATCCGTCTCGCTTGACGCGACCTCTGGGACCGATGGAGCCGGTGTCTGGTCCGACGTTCTCGTCGGTTGCGCAGTTGGTGTCGTAGGTGACGTTATTGCTGTGCCTGTCGAGTTGACCAACGCGGACGAACTGTTGAGGAGATGTTCGATCCGTTCGATCCGTTCGATCAGGGCACTCGGTGAGTGATCAGCCTCGGGGTTTGTGCAGCGAATCATTGCAACCTCGAGAGTGATGCGGGGCTCGGGAGCATCGCGCATCGCAACGATTGCGGCCCCGATCAGCTCCATCGCTCGCACGCACCGGGCGCTGCCAAGCGCAAGGACCTGTTCCTGTTCCTCATTAGTTAATGGGGCAGCGATATTCGCATTGAACTGTGCAAGAAACCCGGCGCGAAGTCGTTCGATAAGGTCGACACCAAGCTGTTGTGGATCATGTCCATCGGTCATTGCGGAGTTCACTGCGACCAGCATCGCGGCGGTGTCGTTTTCGCTCATCGCGACGATGATCTCGCCAATGACCGAACTTGAGTCTTCGATAATGCCGGCAGCGACTACCTGATCAAGAACACTGAGCGCATCGCGTGCAGATCCACGCGCACGGCGAACTGCCGCGTCGACAGCGCCCTTTGGAAGATCAAGGCCTGCGTCGGTGGCGATCTTTAGGAGGAGATCATCGAGCGTTGCTTCATTGATGAGGTGGAACTCAAAGTGCTGACTTCGACTACGGATCGTCGGCAGTACCTTCTGCGGATCGGTTGTAGCGAGAACAAAAACCACGTTGGGAGGTGGCTCTTCGAGCGTCTTGAGGAGCGCATTGGATGCTGCCGTGGTCAGCATGTGAACCTCGTCGATGATGTAGACCTTCCACCTTCCGGGGGTGGAGAGGGTTGATCGAGCCACGAGATCGCGCATCGCGTCGACGCCATTGTTTGATGCTGCATCAAGCTCGTGGACATCAAAGGAGGATCCTGCGGTTATTGAGACACATGACGCGCAGACTCCACAGGGCTCACCATCTTTGGGAGTCTCACAGTCAAGTGCCTTGGCAAGGATGCGAGCAGTCGAGGTCTTTCCCGTTCCGCGTGGACCACTAAAGAGATAGGCGTGAGCAACACGTCCATCGCGAACAGCATTTTTGAGCGCTAGGGCGACGTGTTCTTGTCCACGCACCTCATCGAAGCGTTGGGGTCGGTATCGACGGTAGAGGGACTGGTATGCAGAGTCCTGCTCGTTGGGGGTTGAAGCGCTCATCGACACGAGCTGAGCCTAATGGCCGCGCGTGTCAGTTGAGATGGTGCAGACCGGCGATTTGGAACTTCGCAAGGGCCTCATCCGCGTGTGCAGTGGCCAGGTCGCCTGCGGCACACACAGTGTTCCGCTGAGAGCTGCTGCCTTCCGACCCTGACTCGGTTCACG
>CAIVND010000200.1 GCA_903907185.1 uncultured Acidimicrobiaceae bacterium | reverse complement strand
TCCAGGAGTTGCGGAGAGTATCGACTGGGCAGTGGCGCTGGCGAAACTTCACCACGATCACCTTGATCTTGATGGCGTCGATGCAACACTCGGCGTCGTGGTGAAGTACCGCGAAGATCTTGCACGCGTCCGCGAGGCGGGACTCGAAGTTGTCTTTGCCCGCACGGCTCCTTAGGCGTCGATGTGGCGCAAGAGGGTGAGGTTGGGGCACCTCGCTTCGACGAAGGTGGTGAGCTCGCATCGTTCGCGACATTGCTGATCAGGTCGTGTCAAAAGGTTGGCCTTCCCGTCACCACCTCAGTAGCGATCGACATTGTGCATGCCTGTAGTGCACTCCGACAGGTTGGGCCAAAAGAGCTCTATTGGTGTTCGCAGGCACTTTGCGTGCACCGACCGGAAGAGTTCGCCCGATTTGATCAAGCCTTCTCTCTCGCGCTCAATCGGCCTCACCGAACGCCTGAAGGAGAGCTCGAGAGACCGGATGAGCGGACCGAGAGCGAGCGCAGCAGGGTTGATGAGTTTGGAGCAGCGACACCCGAGCAAAGTGGCGATGAGCACACGCTTTCTGCCTCGCGCATTGAGGTGCTCCAAGATCGCGATCTTGCGACGTTAAGTGATCCCGAGCGCGATGAGATCGTCGCCCTCGTCGCGAAGCTTGCGAGCTCTCCAGCGAAGCGCGTACGACGACGGATGCAACAAAGTGCACAGCGTGAACAGATGATCGATCTCCGTCGTACCGTTGCGTTGGCAAGAGCCCATGATGGTGAGATCATCAAACTTGTACACCGTCGCCGAAAGGTCGATCTGCGCCGTGTTGTCTTCTTGATCGATATCTCCGGATCGATGGGGCCCTATATCCCTGCGTACCTCCGACTCGTTGCCGGTGTCGCTGGGGCGGGCATCCCGATCGAGGCGTTTAGTCTCGGCACCCGACTCACCCGACTCACCCGCGTGTTTTCAACCCATGACACCGATGCGGCGCTCAGTGATGCCCATGAGATGGCGGTGGATTGGTTGGGCGGCACTCGTCTTGGTGAGGCGCTCGAAAGCTTTAATCAGCTCTATGGGATCCGCGGTATCGCTCGCTCGGCGACGGTGGTGATCTTGTCCGACGGACTCGATCGCGGTGATCCTGAGCTGCTTGGATCCCAGGTCGACCGGATCCATCGAGTTGCCCATCAGGTGATCTGGGTGAACCCCTTGAAGGGATTGGCAGAGTACGCCCCGCTCGCCCGCGGCATGGCGGCGGCCCTTCCCTCGATCGATCGATTTGTAGCTGGCCACTCACTTGGTGCGCTCGGCGAACTCGCAAGACTGCTTAGCGAACCTCACCGTTCGGCCAGCGATCGATCGGTCGATCTGGCTGTGTCGTTATAGCCTCGAGGTAGTTAGACGCGCTAACATATACAGCTACGGGACCTCAGATCGCCCGATTACAATCGCTCGGGTCATAACAACATGGAGTGCGCAATGAGAGATGGACTTAAGGCTTACGACACCGACACGCACGTCTCGGTAGCCGCCGAACAGATGAAGGACTACCTCTCTCCACGGCTGCATGAGCTTGTCCCTGATCTTGACGCTCATCTCAACCCTGTGCGCGTCGGACATGCCGGCGAGGTCTATGAGGCTCCGTTTCGACACCGCTATAAGTTCACCGACACTACCGGTGGTTGGGGTTCTGGCTCTCCTCGAATTCTTGGTGAGGCCGCGGCCCGCAAGCAGGAGCGTCACTTCCAAACCTTTATGGGAAAGCGACTCCCGACCCATGGGGGCAATGAGTTCTCTGAACCACGTCTTAAGGACATGGATGAAGAGGGCGTCGACGTACAGATGATGGTTCCCTACGGTCCGAACGGCGCCGATAACCCCGAGATCGAGCACGAGATGATCGCCGCTCAGCACCGTTGGCTAGAAGATTTCACCAAAGCTGCACCCAACCGTCTGAAATCGATCATCATCGCATCGGGACGCAATATCGAAAAGTCGGTCGAAGAGATCAAAAAGTACGGTCAGTCTTCATGGTCGGTCGGCGTGCAGGTTTACACCCCGCTCGACTACCCGATCGACCACCCAGATCTCGCACCACTGTTTCATGCGGCCCAAGATGAGGGTCTCGCGATTGTGCACCACTCATTCGCTTCCGGTTATCCCGGTTACCGTGACATGTGGGACAGCCCCTTCCTTGGTCGGACGGCATCACACCCGTGGGCAGCGGCTCGCTTCATCGGTTCAGTCATTGGCGCAGGCATGTTTGACAAGTATCCCGATCTGCGCTTTGGTGTGTTGGAGTCGGGATTTGGTTGGATCCCGCACTGGGCGATCCGCATGGACGACCAGCTGATCTATGTCGGATACTGCGACGAGAACCTGAAGTACAAGCCAAGTGAGTACATCAAATCCGGGCGCTTCTTCTGCTCCGTTGAGATGCATGAGGGACCGCAGATGGTGAAGATGTTCACCGAGATCCTTGGCGATCACATCCTCACCCTTGGCACCGACTACCCGCATGCCGAGTCGCGCTTTCCCGAGTCGCTCGACAAGGTCATCGCGTGGAAGAACGAGGGGATCAGCGAGGCGACAATCAAGAAGCTTCTCTGGGATAACGCCATTCGGTTCTTCGGCGAGCCATAAGCC
The DNA here is from genome assembly GCA_903907185.1 of uncultured Acidimicrobiaceae bacterium. Taxonomy (GTDB): domain Bacteria; phylum Actinomycetota; class Acidimicrobiia; order Acidimicrobiales; family Bog-793; genus CAIVND01. The sequence goes on along the minus strand of CAIVND010000200.1, from coordinate 7,639 downwards.
GAATCAGATTTTCAGCCCGGTATTCGGGCGATGTCGAAAGGGACCCTGCCGAAAGGCGGGGTCCCTTGCTTCATCTACCGGTGGAGAGTGCGAAGATGGTGAACGACGTAGATGACGAGGTTGCAAAGATGCACATCTTGAGCTCGACTCTGAGTGATGGCCGACTTGGCTCCCAGCTCGCACGAGGATCGCGCGCTGTAGACATCCGGCTCTTTGGTCTCGGCCCTGTTAACTCAATGTCAGCGGAAAGAGTGGGCCACAGTGGCTGAGGTCGTTACACCCTTTCTCTTTGGCTGGAAGCTCGTCGAAGTTGTGGTTCACGACGATCAGCTTTCGCTCAGATCAGGAACGGTCGGCGTCATTGTCGACGTTGACGATGAGGCGCGGTGCTTCAAACATGAACAGCACCATCCTCCAGTAGCGAACTGTGCCTGTGGCTTTTTCGCTAAGGCGAAATCGGAGTCACTCGTGCTGTACGCCCACTATCCCTTCTCTCATCTACTCGAGGTCGAACTCAGTGGCCGAACCAAGGTCGGCCGAGATGACATCCGTGCACAGTACCAACGGGCACTTCGTCTCCTCTTGCTGCCACACTGTTATCGCTGTGGTCAGACGGCGACCGTTCTCGGCGAGCCAGCTGTGCGAGATGGCCGTGGTGAGGTCTTCCCCGATCCCGCTCTCACCAGCATGTGTGAGGAGTGTGCCGGAGCCCGGTGGTGGCTACTCGATGAAGTCGCTACCCAACTCGCCATGCCGGTGAGTTGGGCGCTTCCAAGTGAGGGGCTGGTGCTGCACGGTGTTGGCATGAACCTCGGAGATCACTGATCGTTGTCAGATTCGTTGATTGCCCTCCAGCTCTCTCAGTGCAGAGTCGGTAACCTAAGTGACATGTTGGTCTTTCTCGGTCGTGGACTCTTCGCTGGTATAGGCAGCCACTGATGAGCGGAATTGAAGATTTTCCACCACAGCTTTCTATTGAACATCAAGCTGAGTGGGGGTTTGTCACGACGGGAGCGCACCGGCTTCCCGCAACGATCGCGATTAGTGCTGCCGCCATCTTGCAGGTGACGCTGCCTGATCGGCTGATCACCGATCTCGGGCCGCGTTGGCTCGTCCCCGCTCTGGAGATGGCGCTTGCCCTCTCGCTCTTGATCGCAAACCCACGTCGCAACGCCGATGAGGCACGGCACTTTCGCATCGCTGCGATCGTCCTCATCGCAATCGTCAACGTCGCGAACGTCGTCTCGCTTGGCGAACTGATCCATGCGCTGCTCGCGTACAACAGCACTCCGAGCAACGGACGACAACTTATCGAGGCCTCTCTGCCAATCTGGGTGACCAACGTTTTGGTCTTTGGCCTTTGGTATTGGGAGCTCGATCGTGGAGGGCCAGGTGCCCGGCTGAGCCAAAATCATCGATGCCCGGATTTCCTCTTCCCGCAGATGACCGCGATTGGAACGAACAAGGGGGAGTGGGCACCAGGATTCTTCGATTACCTCTACACCTCGTTCACCAATGCAACGGCATTCAGTCCAACTGACACCATGCCGCTTACCTCATGGGCGAAGTTCTTGATGATGATCCAATCGTTTGCCTCGTTCTTGACCGTGGCCGTGGTCATCTCGCGCGCAGTCAACATCCTGCACTAGTCGCGGCCAACTCGATACTTGACCGAGACCTTGGGCCTACGCGGGAAGGTCGCCGATCACCAGGGGGCTTGACTGTTGAGCGAGGGCCGCACTCACTGCATGGTTCTTTTTGCTCTGAACCAACGAGAAACACGCAATCGATGCCAAAAGAAGAGCAAAGGAACAGAGCGTAAACACGCGGTGGTAACCGGTGATCAAGGCCTGTTGGCCAATTGTTCCCGTGGCATGGTGCGTCGCATGGTGCAGCGTCAAAAAGCTAGCGGTAGCCGATGCAGCAAAGGTGTTGAGTAGCGCCGTACCAAGTGATCCACCGACCTGTTGGGTTGTGTTGACCATTGCACTCGCGACACCGGCATCGTGGTTGCCGACGCCGATCAGTGCAGTGCTTGACAGCGAGACAAAGGCGAAGCCAAGACCGATGCTGATGATGAGCTGGGCGGGCATGACGTGGATCCAGTATGAGGTGTGAATACCGATCCTGGTAAGCCAGGCCATGCCAATTGCGCAGGAGAGGAATCCAGTTCCCATGAGGGGCCTTGGGCCATATTTTGGAAGCCATTTGCTTGCGAGACCGGCTGCAGAGATCACTCCTGCAGAGAAAGGGAGATAGGCAATTCCGCACTTGAGCGCACTGTAGTGGAGAGTTCCCTGGAGGTAGTAAGTGAGGAACAGAAACATCCCGAACAGACCAACGCCAGCCATAAATGATCCAAGAAAGGATCCACCGCGATTTCGGTCCTCAAAGATTCGCATCGGAAGGAGAGGATGCTTCGTTTTTAGCTCAATCGTGATGAAGGACGCGAGAAGAACAACAGCGACCACAATCAGTCCAATCGTGGTCGTCGATGACCATCCATCTTGATCGGCCTTGGTGAATCCATAGACGAGTGCGACGAGGCCAAGTGTCGCCGTAAAGACACCAGGGAGGTCGTAGTGGGTATCACCATGTGCTCTGCTCTCTCGCACGATCGGGCCAGCAGCCACGGCCGCGACGATTCCGATCGGGACATTGACTAAGAGACACCAGCGCCATGTCGCATATTGGGTGAGCACACCTCCCATGATGAGGCCAATAGCTGAACCACCACCTGCGATTGCGCCGTAGACAGCGAACGCCTTGGCGCGTTCATGTGCCTCCGAAAAGGTCACGGTCAACAGCGAGAGAGCAGATGGAGCCATGAGTGCTCCAAAGCTGCCCTGGAGCGCACGGGCTGCATAGAGCATTCCTTGATTCTGCGCGAGTCCACCAAGGGCTGAGGCAAAGGCGAATCCGAGGAGACCGATAATGAAAATACGCTTACGGCCGGCAAAGTCTGCAATGCGACCACCAAGAAGGAGAAGACCGCCAAACGCAAGCGTGTAGGCAGTAATGACCCACTGGCGGTTAATGGTCGAGATGTGAAGTGCCCGTTGAGCAGAGGGCAGGGCGATGTTCACGACGGTGGCGTCGAGCACCACCATGAGCTGAGCGACGGCGATGACTGCAAGGGCCCACCAGCGCTTTGGATCTGGCTCAGAGGTATCTCCGTGCAGCGCGTCTGTATCGGTCATCGATCCTCCGGCAGGTTACGAGGGGTGGCTTGGGCAAAGAGAAAGGTTCGGGGAGAACACTCGTCGGTGGATATATTACCCGTGGTGTTGCCTAGGTCGTTACCTCGGCATCCCGAGATTCGGTCACCAGGTACGACCTTTCGCTCACTCATCGCGAGTTACTGTCGTTCAACGGCGAGGTCCTCATGTCGCACTCACCTCGTGAATGATTGCTTGCTATGGTCACACGATGCGCCATGGACCGGGAACATTCGATCATGAAGAGTCTCGTTGAGGGAACGGTGGTCTCTGGAGACCACCGTGGCCGCGAACTTGGGTTTCCAACTGCGAATGTGCTGACTGACGAGACGTTGCCTCCTGAGGGCGTGTACGCGGGCTACGTGACGCGCGCCGATGGAACCATCTATCTTTCGGCGATCTCGATCGGGCGCCGCCCGACGTTTTATGCCGATGATGGGATGTGTCTCGTCGAAGCTCACCTGCTCGATTTCGACGGTGACCTCTATGGCGAGCACATCATCGTCGAGATCGTTGAACTGGTTCGCGAACAGGAGCGATTCGAGTCCGTCGATGAACTAATGATCCAGATTCAACGTGATGTCGAGACCGTGCGAGACCATGTTTGCCTTCCTCGTGTCCGCTAGCTGATCGGTCGCATCTTCTTTGCCAGCGGTCCGTGACAAAGTGCTACTTGAGACGACACTCTTTGACGAGCTTGACCGTGCCATTCGCGGAGAGGTCGACCACTCAAACTCAGCAAGGGCACTCTTTGCCTCTGATGCGTCGAACTATCGCATTGCTCCACTTGGAGTTGTCTTTCCGCTCGATGAACGAGATGTCCTAGCAGCTCTCGAAATTGCGCGGCGCCATGGAGTCTCCATCATTCAACGCGGTGGAGGTACCTCGACGGGAGGTCAAGCCGTCGGTTCGGGTCTGGTCATCGATTATTCGCGCCATCTCGATCAGATCGTTGAGGTCGACAAAACCCTCTCTTCGGTCAAGGTGCAGCCCGGAACGGTACTCGACAAGGTGCAGGAGGCAGCACTGGTGCATGGTCTTCGCATCGGTCCAGATCCCTCTACGCACGATCGTTGCACCATTGGCGGGATGATTGGAAACAACGCCTGTGGGGCGCACTCTATGCGTTGGGGAAAGACCGATGACAATGTCATCGCCCTGCGCGTTGCAACCTATGCAGGTGAGGTCATAACGCTCTCAACGCTCGATGCGCTTCGAGTCGATCCATCTCCAACCGCGCAGCGTCTCTCTGTCGCATTCGACGAATTTTTGGAACGATACTCGGAGGCAATCCGTACGCAGATGGGCCCCCCAATGAGCCGTCGCATCTCCGGCTACGGTCTGCAGCATCTTCTCCCGGAAAACGGTGGGTACCTTGCGCGTGCTCTGGTCGGTACGGAGGGGACCTGTGTCGCGCTCCTCGAGGCAACGCTCCGTCTGGTTCGTCCACCTGCGGCGAGAGTGCTGTTGATCTTTGGATTTGCTGATCATTACGTTGCGGCCGATGCGGTGCCCGAACTGTTGACATATGAGCCGCTTACGATCGAGGGTCTCGATGGCCGTCTTGTCGGCCTCGCGCGCGGATCAAATGAGAATGGGGCGGGAGCGGCTCTGCTCCCCGATGGCGACGGTTGGTTACTGCTCGAGATCGGCGGCGACACGGTCGAGGCAGCGCACGAGCGTGCAAGTGAGATCTCGACTGCGTTTAGTGCAAATGCGACCTCGGTGATCGTCGATGCCTTGGCCGATCAGCGGGGGGTGTGGCGGCTTCGCGAGGATGGCGCAGGGCTTGCCACCCGACTTCCTGACGGCTCCGAGGCGTGGCCAGGTTGGGAGGATGCCGCAGTTCCGCCGGAACAGCTCGGTTCCTATCTACGATCCTTCGACGCATTGATGGCACAGTTTGGCCGACAGGGCATGATGTTCGGTCACTATGGCGAGGGCTGTATGCACGTCCGCATCGACTTTGATTTCTTAAGTGAAGATGGCCGTCGCAACTTTCGAGAGTTCATCGAAGCGGTCGCCGACCTCGTCGTCTCTCTTGGTGGGTCGCTCTCTGGTGAACATGGAGATGGACAGGCGCGTAGCGAACTTCTCTACAAGATGTATCCGCCCGTGATTCTCGATGCCTTCAGCGCCTTCAAAGAGATCTTCGATCCTCAGCACAAGATGAACCCGGGCTGCATCGTGGAACCGCGACGGATCGATGAAGATCTCCGGATCCGACAGCCGGTTCGCATTATGGACAAGAGAGCCCATCTTGCGCTCGAACACGATCACGGTGATCTTGAACGAAGTGCACGGCGTTGCGTCGGTGTCGGAAAATGCCGACGTCTCGATGGCGGTGCGATGTGTCCGAGCTTCCAAGTCACCCGTAACGAGCGAGATTCCACGCGCGGACGGGCGCGACTACTGACCGAGATGTTTGCCGGCGATCTCATCGAGGACGGTTGGCGATCGAAGGAGGTTGCCGAGGCGCTCGATCTTTGCCTGTCCTGTAAGGCCTGTGCCTCTGACTGTCCGGTGGGTGTCGACATGGCTGCCTATAAGGCGGAGTTTCTTTCACATCACTATGCGGGACGACTTCGGCCTCGGGTGCACTACGCGTTGGGCAATCTGCCCTTGGTTCTCAATCTTCTGGGTCCTCTTACTCGTATCGCGAACCTTGTCTTTTCCACGCCACTTGTGCGACCGTTGAAGTTTCTCGCGGGAATCGACCAACAGCGAGCGCTTCCTCGCTTTGCTCCGCGTTCGCTCCAGCGTCGGATGAAACGAAGCGCTGAGTCACCAACGGTTATCTTGTGGCCGGACACCTTTACCAACCATCTCTCACCGGAGGTCGGCGAGGCGGCGATCGAGGTGATCGAGGCGCTTGGCGCCCGTGTCACCATGCCGACCAAGATGGTCTGTTGTGGTCTTACGTGGTACTCGACTGGGCAACTAGCGACAGCAAGGCGGATGGCAAGTGCTGCTCTTGATCAGATCGACGAACTCGGGTCCGCAACGACCCCGGTTCTTGTTCTAGAGCCAAGCTGTGCGTCGATGTTGCGCGATGAACTCGCCGAACTCTTGCCCAATGATCCTCGGGCGCACGCGATGGCAGAGCGGGTGATCTCGTTCGGTGATTATGTTGCAAAGCTATTAAACGATCCCAAGCGGTCGCCGTTCTCGCTCTTGACGGACGGACAGCGCTATGTCGTCCAGGTGCACTGTCATCAGCGCGCAACGAGTGGCTATGCGCCCGAGACCGAGTTACTGGGCTTGCTCAGCCCGGCGGGCATCGATCTTGAGACAAACTGCTGTGGACTTGCGGGCAACTTTGGTTTTGAAGATGGGCACTATGAGATCTCAACCAAGATCGCCGAGCGATCGATCCTGCAACGGATCGATGCTGCTAATACAACAAGCGGCCCGACAGGATCAATCTGCGTGGTCGCAGACGGCTACTCGTGTCGTACTCAGATCACCGAACTGTCTAATGAGAGGCCGAAGCACATCGCTGAGGTGCTTCGCGATGCACTACGGCTAACTCCGGTGAGTGACGGTCGCTAGGTGCCGAAGCGCTCGACCGTTAACTCCTACTTTGTGTTGTAGGAGTTGGCCTCCCATGCCTGTCGAGAGAGCTCGGCCGCAAGTTGGGTCGCTGGACCGTAGCGGTCGGCATCGTCTCGGTAGTAGCCCTCATGGAATCGCTCGCGACCACCCGAAAAGGTCATCTTGGAGCCAATCGCCGGTTCAAGGTTGATGCATTCACCAAGTTCTACTGGGTCGCGAAAGACATTCATTGGGTCGCGACCCTCTTCAACCTCGGTGATCTGCTCATCGATGATCCTACGGAATTCAATGATCGCGAGATCGGTCGCGCCGAGCGTCTCTTTTGTACGGTCAGTGACCGGTCCCTGTGAGACCCAGGCAGCCATGTCCTGTGCGAGAACGTAGTCAACGATCGGCGTGCCGTCTTCATCCGCCATCGGGGCATAGAAGTAGGGCACCGACTCCTGAACGGGGGCCTCAACATTTGGAGCATGAAAGACGGCATAGTTGATGTGATAGGTGTGCGTGTCATCCATTGGTACCCGCATGTTGACCTGGGAGCGCAGTCCTCCGGCGCCTCGTGAGTAATACGGGAAGATGTTGTACTGGTGCCACATGTCGAACTCTTTTTCCGCACCGCGTTCGACGCTGTAATGCACGCCCTTTCGGAAACCGTAGGGATCGTCGGCAAAGACGATGTGATCGGTGCCGATGCCTCGTTCGATCTCTCGGGCCGACCGGTGCACTTCGCCGTCTGCCTTGCGCTCGCCAAGGAGACCGTCGCGTTCAAGGACGTATTTGAAGTAGTGACCGTGGAGATAGATGGTGTGGAAGGGGTCAGCAGAGTTCTCGTGACACTGGAGCCAGTTACACGGGATGGTGGTAAT
>CAIVND010000199.1 GCA_903907185.1 uncultured Acidimicrobiaceae bacterium | reverse complement strand
CGTACCAGAGAGTGTCTTTCTTCAAGCGCCCGGTGCACTCTAGCCGGGCGTCTCTTTCCTCTCAGTAAGGAATGCCGCCGAAAGGTGTTGGTCGCAAACAATACAAGTTGTCGCAGTCCACAAGTCGATCTCAAGGAGCACGCGCTGAAATCCGTCGCGACTCTCTTCCGCCGGAGCGAGACGTGGGCTAAAGAAAGGGAATCGGATCCATGGACGATAAGCGGGTGCCGGATCTACCGCAGGACAGCGGGCAGGTGGAGAGCGGATTCGATGTCGACGAGACAATTGACAAGGTTGGCTGTAACGTCGGGACCTTCGATCCGTTCGATCCGGCGAGAAGAGCACGTTTGGAAACAGAACTAGAGTTCCTTCGGAACTACATATTCCGAGGTCTGAACGATCTGAAGCCAGACTACGACTCACCATTGATCGCGCACTTTCGCGCGGCAGATTTTCTTCGCGTGATTGCGCGATGCAAACGCCTTGGCATCCCCATCCACGGAGTTGAGATATTTGGACCTCAAGGCCAATTACGTGCGGTTGAGATAGCAGAAGAGAATTCCGGCGATTGGTGCGTCCTACTCGTGCAAAGATACCAACACCGTGTCAACCTGTCCTTCTGTGCCTCATATACAGTCCCCAACCACGTTCTAAACATGTCGCCTGAGTCATTAGAGTTCCTGGCTCAGGTCTAGCAAGGCCAGTTGCCATTGTCAGAATGAACGCCGTCCTACAACACCAGCAGCAACGTGCCACGATGCTCAACTTGGCTCAGGTTCGCCGACTTGAATTGCGTCTTCATGATCGGGCAAACGCGGAGCCGGTGGAAGGTTGCACAGCACAGGAGCCATGGTTCTTACCAGTTCGGCCTGTGCTTTCAATAGGGCCGCATCCATCACAGTCTTCATCCACTTATAAGTTGTGGCGACCAACTGCCCTTGTTCTCGGATGTCCACGTTTTCCGGAAAGAGTTGCTTAAAGCGTTCCATCTTTCTTCGAAGGTCTTCGGCGTCTCCATCTTTGCGGCTGGCCTGATGCAGCAAGTCCTCCACTGCACGATCCAGCCAAGCAGGAGCACTCTCTTGGTCCGACGAGAGCCAAGCCAAGAGGATGGCGCGTGGCAACGACTCATAGATTCCGAATTCCTCCAGCCAGCGGTCCTGCTTCTTCCCGTCTTCAAGGGCAGCACGAAGCTCTTCATCGCCCTTCTGCGTAAGGGTGTACTGCAGCTTATTGCGAGTTCCTGCTTCGCAACTGAGCAGGCCTGCTTCCTGCAGGCGCTTAAGCGGGCTAAGTGTCAGACCCACGGACATTCCAGCCCAGGTCTTCAGGTCATACGGCGTCGAGTGACCGAACTTCACTAGTACGAGCAAAAGCACTTGGAGCGGACTGAGGTTTTTGGCTTGGGGCAACAGCAGCATCGGGACCTACCTGGCATGGCTTCTCATGCAGCTCGATTATAGAACATACATACGACATATTGCTTGACTTGTGCATATACTATGTTTATATTGACAATATGTTGATCGCAACTGCAGAGCTGAACAAGGTCGAGCAAAGCAGAAATATGGCATATAAGTCTATTTGTTTACTTTTGTTTACCTAGAATTTGCATTTCGAATCAGCTCACTGGGCTACCCTACTATGACCTTCACATCCAGAACCCCGCACACCGCCGAGATCACCAGCATAGTCTTTGCTGCTCCCGATGAACGCTCGCGGAAGGTTGTCTCACGATCAAATGCACGTTCCACAGGGAAACATCCTAGCTGGAAGATGAGGCGGATGATTCATTGGGAGTCAAAACAGGAGCGCAATGCCTTCCGCCTTCTTGACTGCAACCCAGATGTCGCGAGCTTCAGCGAACAGCCGTGCAAGATCACGTACGTCATGGACGGAGTCAAGAGGAGCCATGTTCCGGACATCCTAGTCGCTACTGGCAGAGGAAAGGAACTCTGTGAAGTGAAGCTCCGCGCCGAAGCCCTGGAACCCGACGTTCACCTTAGAACAGCATTCCTCGCCCATGCCCTCCCACAGTGGGGCTACAGCTACCGCGTCTTGTATGGGGAAGACCTCGCTAAGCAGCCTCGCCTCGGAAATGCGATTCGGTTGCTCAACTTTGGCCACCACCATGTCACCGAATGCGAGCAGGAGTTCATAAGGCGGGCTCTGAAGCAACGCGGAGCGTTGGTCTGGTCGGAGGCTTGCTCCGGGATATATAGCGCAAGAGGTAGGGAGATATTGTGCCGCCTCACTCTCAATGGGAACCTGTCCATGGACATGGATGCGCAATGGTCCCCCGATACGCAGTTTGTCCCCGGAAAGGTAGGAATCTGACATGGGAGCCTGTGCATTTCAACAAAACGCACTCTTGAAGATAGGTGGTGTGGAGCACCGCCTGCTGCAAAAGGTCACGTCCACCCTCTGGCAGCTAGAAGAGACCAAGACGAGGCGCATCGTCGAACTTGAGCACGACCAGCTTCTCAAAGGCTACGTGTCCAGAACGCTCGTCTTTCCGAGCAGCGGCTTCGTTGCCCACTGCGGGCCAGCGAACTCAGGCCTGTCGGCAGAGGGCTTTGAAACAGCGAAGGTGCGTCGCGCTTATGTTGTCAAGGCACTAAATGTACCGAACTCACGGGAGGCGCTCGAAAGAGTCAGCTCCGAGGTATGGCAGCAGATCCACGTTCCCAAGAAAGCGCCCTGTTTTACATCGCTCTATCTATGGAAAAAGAGCTTCTTAGCTGCAAAGGGAGATATCCGTGCTCTCGTCGACCGCACATGTCAGAGGGCT
>CAIVND010000198.1 GCA_903907185.1 uncultured Acidimicrobiaceae bacterium | reverse complement strand
CATCATATCCCTGTCCTACTCACATTGAGGGCGCCCCAAAAGGAAGTCGGCAGCACAACCCGACTCTTGGGCGCGAAGGCACCCGGCAGATCGAGACGGTCCCCGACTAAGTTTGGGAGATGGCTGCGAACTTTGACCCCACCGCGATGATCGAACGTTTTCAGCAACGGGCTGCGGCAGTGCGAAGGCGAGCTCTTCCCCCAGTCGAAGGAGCCGAGCGACTGATGATCAAAGAACAGATGGAGCTCGACTACATGGATTTCGCAATCTTGGGCGATACAACAGCGACCTTCGAAGACGGAATCTTGACGCTCACGGTGGACCTTCGACCAAAGGATAACGACTAGGTACTGAGTACCCGGATTGCCTCGTCGACCGAACTGAAGAGGTGATCGCGACCAAGGTCGGCGAGTATTCCAGATCGCTCAAGTCCGATCTCCACCCGCCTACCGGCACGGGCAAACGCGATCGTGACTCCTCGGCTTTTAAGCTCGTTGAGAACATGGCCAAGCGCGGATGCCCCAGTGAAATCAAGATCGCTCATCCCGACAACGTCAAGGACGATAAGTCTTAGACCAGCAGGCTGCGCCTGCACGACGGCCATCAGCTGATCGCGAAAGCGCACCGCGTTTGCGTACCACAGCGGCGTGGCGAACAGTACGACCAGTACCCCTGGAATCTCCTTCACAGGATCGCCAACATCATTGGGGACCCAGCTGGTCGTGTTTGGAACGCGTCCAAGGATGTGAAGGTGGGGCTGAATGGACAGCCGGATTCGGTCGATAACAGCGAGAGCGATGGCCACACCAATCCCTTGCTCGACACCGACGAATGCAACCGCCAGCAGCGTCACCAGCGCAAGTCCCAGTTCGAAGAGGTCAAAGCGTGCGATCGCAACGAAGTCCTTGAGATGGAGGATTCGCGATGCAACAAAGATCAGTACCGCTGAGAGAGCGGCAAGTGGCAGGTCCCTCAAAAGGCCAACGGCTGGGACCAAGAGACAGAGCGCACCTGCAGCAAAGAGCCCGGTGACCTGGGTCTTACCGCCCGATGCTGCAACGGCAGCAGTACGGGCGGGACTTGCATTCACGGGAAAGGCTCCAAGGAGTCCAGCGCCAATCGAACCCGCGCCAACACCGATGAAGTCTCTTCCTATATCAACGTCATAGTGTCCCGCATCGGCAAAGGCTCGTGACGTGGCTCTGAATTCGTAAAGTACGCGCAGGAGTACGTCATCGAGGGGCCGAGTACGAGACGATAGAACTCATTACCGACGTCGTAGTGGTGAGAGATCGCCTCAGCATCGCGCACCTTTGAGTGACGAAGTCCCGAGAGCCGGACCTCCTCAGCGGGCCGAGGTGGCGGACGACGGATCGCCCCAAGTTGCAGCGCAGCTTTGACACCGCTTGCAAAAGCAGACAGACCAAGCCTTCCCACTCGCTCAGTAGCGTGATGCAACGCGGAGAGGATGGAGAAGAAATGACCCTCCATGTCAATTTCCCCGGTGACGTATCCGCGGACGATACCAAGTTCATCGGGTGACCAGATGAGTCGAGTGAGCGCAGCTCGCGATCGCAGGATGACCTCGCCCGGGCCGTCTTCAGGCCCAATTGTGCTTTGATCCCAAAAGACGAAGCGAACAGGAAGTCCACCCTCGAAAAGTTTGTTGATCAATGGAGTCATCTTGCGCGCAACTCCAGATTGTCCGTGCAGCTGAGCGGCCACGGCGTCAGAGACCGACCCGTCGTTCGCTAGACGTTCCTCTTGATCTATCGCCATGTTGCTCCTCCTTGCAAGCGAACTATCCATCCCGGTCTTTTGTCGACTCGATCGGTCCTCACACGGTTGATGCAGTTTAGGAATCTCCGCGACCATCGATGCGCGATGGCGGATCGAACTTCCCAATCGAGGCGCTTCGACGCAGAGGTGTTGCGCACGTGGACAAGTGAGTAGTTCGCTAGCTCGATCGCTATCGAGTGGCTCCTGTCTTGATCGACAGGTCGGCGTCAAGATGTGCGGTTATGTGACCGGCATCTTCGTGGAGCTAGAGAACCACGAGACAGACGCGAGCCCACGGAACCGCCATGGGAACCATGGTGCCCACAAACGTCATCGACCTCGCAAAGCTGTTCGGTTCACTCAACCGAGAGTGAAGCCGTCGCTACTTGCCTTCAAACAACTTTGTGTGAAAGCTCAAGAGTGGGATCGATTGGATCAAGCCAGATGAGTGGAATCTTCCGAGTCGTCTTCGACTGGTTCCGACGGAAACCCGCGTTTGTCTTGATGCGCTCGGCAGCGATCGCCTCGCGCTCCTCGCCCTCAGTCACTGTGGCCCGTGCGGTAAAGGCTGTCGGGATCTCAACTTGAACCTCGGGATTCGCGAGGAGGTTGTAGTACCAAGCGGGGTGCTTATCGGCTCCACCCGCACCAGCCGAGACAAGGATCCGTCCATTGAGCACGGTGTAGCCCAGCGGGGTCATATGCGGCTTGCCACTCTTTGCGCCGGTGGTCGTCAAGATCAACAGGTTGCGGCCGGCAAAATCACCGGTGACATCACCGGTCTCGCGTAGCTCCTTAGCAGTTGCCTCATTAAACAATTGCGTGTCGTCGAAGTCCTCGCGCAGCGGCATTGCACCCTCCCAAAAGATTGCTCGCACCAGATGTGCTCCAGCGATGTTAGGCCCACCGACTCACCGATGCGAACGACCTACTCAGCACCAACGATCGAGCTCCGCGGGACTCGTTGTGTTTTGCTATCCGCCAACAGGCACTCGTACACGAGCGATCAGCTGCCAACCTCCGGGAAAGGAGGCCAGATTGAACTTGAAGAGCACCCGAAAGACAGCCAGAACGACCCGCACGCTTTTGGCCATATCTTGCGTCTTTTTTGCCTTCGCGTCTTCGACAACTTTGTCGCCTCGAATCATCACCGTGAGCCGATAAAGCGTAAAGAAGGGAAAGCCAGCTCGCCTGATGAAGTCCACCTCAAGCCCTGCGGAGTCGAATACCGATCGCAGTCGCTTTGGCGTGAAGTGTCGCCGATGTCCGATAAAGAGGTCGAACTTCGAGCGAGGTCCTGCAGGAACAGTGACCACGATGGGTGCGCCTGGAATAAACAGCGACCGTGCGTTTTTAAGAAAAAGAACGGGGTCATCGAGATGCTCAAGAACCTCGGTGCACACACCATGGGTTGCCCACCTAGAGAATCGTTGAAGCTCAGGTACGGGGGCAAGCAGATCGGTTTGGAGAAAATCTGCGTCAGGGACCTTGGCCTTTGCACGATCGAGACCCTCCTGGGAGATGTCTACGCCAACAAGATGGGTCGATGGATAGTGCTGGCGCAGATCAACGAGTAGATCGCCCTCACCACAGCCAATGTCGATCAGCTGATCGGTGGGGCCAAGTGCTCCGAGGTGAGACATGATGGCGTTGGTCCGGAAATCAACACCTGGATTCTCCCGCTCGGCTCCGCCAAAGGAGGCCCAGTGGCTCTCCCAGTTATCTGCCTCTTGCGTGCTATCAACCATGGGCTGTCGCTAGCACCAAGGCGCTTTCATCTGATCTGGGGGAGTTCCCTTTGTGGCGGTCGGGACCTCGCCTCGAAAGACCGCACCGACGGGGAAGATGTTTCCCCCCTCGACGTTGACGAAGCCAACGTGCAACATGAGATCGCGCACACACGCTGCGTTGGGAACCCAGAAGACTGTCGGGTCAAAGGAGCGATTGTCAGCCGGGCCGCTCTCAATCCCAAAGGGATGGAACTCTGCTGCGGAGTTGTCCCCGAGCGCCTCATTCTCGAAGTTCGCCGTCTGGAGCAGTGTTGTTCCTGAACAGACACTAAAGATCTTCTCCAACGCCAAAATTGGGTTACGAAGGTGGTAAAGCACGCCAAAGAACATCACCAGGTCAAAGGTTCCATAGGTGCGCTCGGAGATGTCATAGACGCTAGTGAGATGTGCCTGGACTCGAGAATCGAGTGCCTCACGACAGATGTTGAAACGCCGGACGCCATCAGGATGTGAGTCGATCGCAACGACCTCAGCGGCTCCACGGCGCTCTGCCTCAAAGGAGAAGAAGCCCTCGGCACAGCCGATGTCTAGGACTCGCATGCCAGTCATGTCCTCGGGCAGTCCATAGTGCGGAAGCTTTTCGTTCTTTGGATCTGACCACCCTGGCGTCACGATGCCATTTGGCAGCTCGATCTTGTGAAAGAAGTAGTCCTCTCGATCGACAAGCTGGGCGATGCGCTCCGCACGCGTTTGGCCCTCATAAAAATCTGGCACTACCGACATGACACTCCCTCAGCTGGCGACGTCTCGAGTTGACCTAAATATCTTTCGAACCTATCTACCACGATCTACCCTCCGCAAGCGGGATCCGTCGAGTACAGCCAACTTCAAAAGGCGTAGAACGATCAATCAAGGAGAAGTACCCCCACCTCATCGCCGGGCTCGACCCCCGGACCGTCCTCGAGTCGAACAAGGCCATTTGCCGAAGCGCTGTTCGCAAGTTGATGCGAGCCCTGTGCACCGGTGCTCGCGACGTGAAGGCGTCCGTCACTGGCAAACTGTGCGACCACTCGCTGCCAGTTGATCTTGCCATCTCCAGCTCGGCGGCGAAGCGGGGTGTCGGCAATCGCGGAGACCAACGTTCGGTCAAGTTCGGTGTGTCCCATCATCTTTTTGATCGCTGGCCGAGCGATGAGTTCAAAGCTGACCATCGATGAGACCGGGTTTCCGGGAAGGCCAAAGACCGGCATCTTCTCTTCGCCATCACCAAGCAGGCCAAAGGCAAAGGGCTTCGCTGGCTGGATCGCGATCTGCATCCACTGCATCTCACCAAGTCGATCAAGGGTCGCCTTTACGAGGTCGTAGTCACCCATTGAGACTCCACCGGAGGTCACCAACGCATCACAGCGACCAAGTGCATCCATAAACGCTGCCTCCAACTCCTCCTCCGTATCGCGGACCAGACCCAGATTGAGCGGCGTGGCATTTGTCCGTTCAACGAGCGCCATCAACAGCTCTTTGTTGGCCTCACGGATCTGCCCGGGTGCTAAGGGCGAACCATCCTCGACAAGTTCGTCGCCACTCGACAAGATACCGATCACGATCTTTGGAAATACCAAGACGCGCTGTTCGCCAAGCGCTGCGAGGACCCCAAGGTGAGCGGGACGAAGAACCGTCCCCGAGCGAAGAACGGTGTCACCGATCGCGACGTCGTCGCCAACATTTCGGACAAACTGTCCCGGCCGCGCGACGGTTTCGATGACCACGTCGCTACCGTCGATCGACGTCTCCTCCACCATCACCACTGCGTCGGCACCAAGCGGCATCGGAGCACCAGTCATGATGCGCATCGCTTGGCCGTCGAGCACCCTGTCCGTTGCAACCGTGCCGGCAGGAATCTCGCCGGTGACTCGAAGGTGCACGGGGGCTTTAGTGGTATCGGCACTGATCAACGCATAGCCATCCATAGAGCTGTTGGCAAAGGGCGGTATTGCCTCGTGTGCAACAACATCTTGAGCAAGGACACATCCAAGCGCATCCCGGAGCAAGACCTCGACTGGTCTGCGAGGCGAACAGCCGTCGCGAACGATGCGCTGAGCCTCTTCAAGGGAGATCATGGTCTCAGGCTAATTGGTTACGCTGCCACAGTCCTGAGCGTCCACCACTCTTCTCGCGAAGTTGAAGACCATCGATCGCAATGGTTGGACTGGTAGGACCTAGCGAGTGGACAAGCGAGAGAGCAGCGACCGCGCACGCAGCAAGTGCCTCCATCTCCACACCCGTCTCACCCGACGTCTCTGCGATGGCCTCGACGACGATCGCCTCATCACTAAGCCCAAAGGTAAGGTCAAGTGCACTCAGTGCAATCGGGTGACAGAGCGGGATCAAACGGGAGGTCTGCTTCGCTCCACCCAGTCCGGCGATGCGCGCCGCGGTGATGACCGGGTCCTCGCCATGTTCGATAAATAACTCACCAGGAGCTACTGCGTTGATGACCCGACAGGTCGCAATCGCCCGTCGATCGGTCACCGCTTTTCCGGTGACATCCACCATGACGGCATTTCCGTTGGAGTCAAAGTGCGTGAACTGCTCACTCGCAGTCAATTCGACACTAAACCCTTCGACCTGCCGTGGATGGGGCCGTCCCCGTCACTGAGTGAGACGGGATCATGCCCCGTCTGATTGGCGATGATCTCGGCACAGATCGAGATCGCCGTCTCCTCTGGTGTCCTTGACCCGAGGTCGAGTCCGATTGGCGACATGATCCGGCCAAGCTGCTCCTCGGTCACACCCGCCTCACTCAGTCGATCCACGCGCTCGCGGTGCGTTCGGCGCGAGCCCATCGCACCGATGTAACCGGCCTTGGTCGCGAGCGCACCTACAAGTGCCGGCACATCGAACTTTGCGTCGTGGGTGAGCACGCAGATCGCATCCCGTTCTCCAAGTGCGGCTCCGACGCTCTCGAGATAACGGTGCGGCCAATCGACGATGATCTGGTCTGCTTGGGGGAATCTCGCTTTCGTTGCAAAGGGAGCTCGTGCATCGCAGACGGTTACCTCATAGCCAAGAACTTTTGCAACCTTTACAAGAGCGGCGGTGAAATCCACCGCGCCGAAGATCACCATCTTTGGGGCGGGAGTAAAGGACTCGTAAAAGACCGAGAGCTCTGATCCCACGGCCTCACCCTTCTTGCCGTAGTGCCGGATGACCGACTGTCCCGAAGAGATCACGCCCATCCCGTCGCGTCCAACGAGCTCATCGAGCACAAGATCGCCAAGGCTGCCGACAACAGCACCATCTGCTTTGAGGAGCACGGTGGCACCGAGGGTGGTGAGCTCTCGAAGATCTCGTGGGTCAACGATGCATGGATTCGCACCCGCTCGACCTTCGAGACGTTGGGTGACCTCAGTTGGGTCGATCGCAATGACCGTCGCAAGGGCACAGGGTTCACCGTCAGCGACCGAGGCAGTGAACGCATCGAACACCGCTGGCAGCTCCGGAGCGCAGAAGATCGTGATGATCCCTCCGCAGGTGAGTCCAACAGCAAAGGCCTCATCATCGGAGTAGCCGTAACGCACCAACTTCGGCTCTCTCGACGAGAGCACCTCAAGCGCCTCGGCGACTACTGCACCCTCGACACAACCTCCCGAAACGGATCCAGCGACGCGTCCATCTTCGCTTACCACCATCGTGGCGCCGGGGTCACGTGGCCCAGATCCTTCAACCTGTACGACACGTGCGATACAGAGGCGGATTCCCTCCTCGCGAAAGCGCGCGATGTCGCCAAGAACCTCAAGCATGATCGCCTCCTTCCGTCATCGCTCTTCGTCAGCCCGATCGGTCACTGATTATGCACTCTATTGTCTTCGCCCGTGAACTGGATCTCTTCGGTGCTTCGTCACCAGCTCTAGGCTTGTGCAATGGCAGCTTTGGCAAAGATCCTCACCGTCTCTGACTCGGTCGCCCATGGTCATGCAACGGACCGTGGCGGAGAGGCGGTTCGCGAGCTACTCGAATCGTCGAAGTACCTCGTGGTTGAACAGCTAGCGGTCGAAGATGGCGTCGACTCGGTTGCCGGTGCGCTCACCCAGCTGGCGGCGGATTTTGCCGGTCTGATTGTCACCACCGGTGGAACGGGGTTCGGTCAACGAGACCTCACCCCCGAGGGAACACGCTTAGCGATCGATCGCGAGGCACCCGGGATGGCCGAGGCGATGCGTCTCGTCGATCCTCTCGGGCGACTCTCAAGGTCGATGGCAGGAACAATTGGCCGTGCACTTATCTTGAATACACCCGGATCGCCCAAAGGTGCAGTGCAGTGCTTGGGCGCCGTGCTCGACGTCGTACCCCATGCCTTAGAGCTGCTTGCCGGCGCCAATCCGCACCCTCACGCAAGTTCACCGAGCAGCGAACACCACACCATTTAGCTCGATCGTGTGAGCTAGCCCCCAGAGACGGGGGGTAGAACAGCGACCTCATCACTGGCAAGCAGTGGATGATCATCACGGGCGGTCTCGCCATTCACCCAGACGCGAGACCGTTCAACGATGGCGGCAAAATCAGCGCCGAACTGCGCGGTGGCGATCGTGAGTAACTCCCCCGTTGTTGTCGCGGTGATCTCGGT
>CAIVND010000197.1 GCA_903907185.1 uncultured Acidimicrobiaceae bacterium | reverse complement strand
GTCGGCATGGTTTTAGTCGCCGCCATGGCGGCGATGATGCTGCGGCGAACTGGCTACCGGCTCCCGATGGTGACGGGATTTTCGCTGATTGCGTTCGGCCTCTTGATGATGTCATTCTCCCCCCATGGAGGGTTCACCCCCTACCTATGGCTCAGTGTGGGGGCAGCGATTACGGGACTCGGCAATGGGGTCGCAGGACCAGCCGCAAACAATGCCACCATGCAGCTTGCACCAGAGCAGGCTGCATCGATCGCAGGACTCCGAGGGATGTTTCGGCAGTCCGGAGGGATATTTGCCGTCTCGATCTCCACAGCGGTCTTGAATCGCTCGAGCGATCCGGGGATCATGCTCGCCCATATCTTCTGGGTGTTTGCGGGCATTTTGATCATCATTGCTATTCCACTCGTCTACGTGATCGCCGATTTCAAGGGCGAGTGGTAGCGGGCGATGAGCCAACAAACTCGGTAGTCTCTGCGTATGGCTGATCCAACCCGATTTACCGAAGATGCACTGGTCTTTGCCGACTCACTGTATGCCTCGGCCCTTCGGATGACGAGAAATCCCGCCGATGCACAGGACCTTTTGCAGGAGACCTACTTCAAGGCGTTCAAAGCCTATGGAAACTTCAAAGAGGGCACCTACTTGAAGGCCTGGCTGTACCGGATCATGACCAACACCTTCATTAATTCGTACCGCAAGGAGCGGCGGCGTCCGCAAGAGATTGAGGTCGACGACTTTGACAAACTCCATCTTTATAACGAGATCGCATCTCGAAGTGCAGAGGAGATTGCCCTTGACCATTTCACCGATGATGAGGTGAGAGAGGCACTCGAGTCGTTGCCCGAGCAGAACCGCTTCGCCGTCCTGCTCGCAGATGTTGAGGGATTTTCCTATAAGGACATTGCAGAGATCACTGAAGTTCCGATTGGGACGGTGATGAGTCGGCTCTCGCGCGGCCGCGCCGCACTGGAGAAGTCGCTCGCCGGCTATCTGAAACGGCGCACACTTGTGGAGACAGACCGATGACCTTTAATCCATTCGAGACATCAGCATGTGAGAACACTATTCACGAGCTCTATCACTTCCTTGACGGTGAGCTCACCGAGGGTCGACGTAGAGAGATTGAGATGCACCTCAACCAGTGCGGCCCCTGCGAGGATGTGATGCGCTTCCAGGAGGAGTTGCGACGCGTCTTGAGAGATCGCTGTCAAGAGACCGTTCCTCAGGATCTTCGCGACAAGATCGCGGCCCTCATCCACCATGAATCCAAGGTCGACGAGGTAGATCGGTAACGATCCCGACACTCGGCGGGCCTAGGCTGGTGCTGTGACATCGTCGCAACACCCATCGTCAGGTGATCTCATCGACTTTGCCTTAGCGGCAAGAGTCTGCGAGAAGCTTCTTAGCAAGTCCATTGCTCTGCCTACCGATGTTGGACTACGACTCGCCGATGATTTCAGTGGATCAACGGTTTTCGCCTACGAACGGGTCAGCGAACTCACTGGCCTCACTGCACCCGAGGGAGCGCCGCGCTCTCTCGTTCTTGATCGCCTTGAGTGGAGTAAGGCGAATATCCGTTCGATCGCAACCCTTCTTGAACGGTCAGAACCAACTGCTGCGTCAGACGGCGAAGGCCGCCGCAGTCATGGAGCATTTGATCGACTGAGTCAGGCAGCGACAGGAACTCAGCTCGCATTGATGTTCTCCTGGGTCTCCAAACGAGTACTCGGTCAGTACGACATGGTGACCGGAGATCCACAGCAGGACGCGGTGTATTACGTGGGACAAAACATCGTGAACTTGGAGCGTCGTTTCGCGTTCGCGCCAAAGGAGTTCAGACTTTGGATTGCGCTGCACGAGGTAACTCATCATCTTCAGTTCGCGGGCGTGCCATGGATGCGCGACTACTTTCTCAGTCTTGTTGGACGAGCAACTGCACTTGGACGCAGCGACAGCTCGGCACTGCTTGAAGCATCGAAGCGCGCGACCGAGACGATCCGTCGCGGCGAGAACCCGCTCGCAGAGGGCGGCATTGCGACACTCTTGGCCGGTTCAGAGTTGATCGCTGTCATCCGTGAGGCCCAGGCGCTGATGAGCCTTCTCGAGGGTCACGCGGAATATGTCATGTCTCGCACCGCACCGGATCTCATTCCGGGTCAGCGTCGTTTCGCTCGGGTGCTCTCAGAGCGTCGTCGTCAGGGTTCGCCGCTTGCGAAGTTTGCGCAGCAGGCACTTGGATTTGAGGCAAAGCTGCGGCAATACCACGAGGGTCATACATTCATCGACGAGGTGATAGGTGCCCGCGACGAGGAGGTGTTGAAGTTGCTTTGGCAGCGCCGCGAGAACCTTCCTGATCTTCAAGAGATCCGTCAACCACTCCGTTGGGTTGCCCGCGTTGCCGAGCAGGCATCTAAGGGACCTGACACCCGTGCTCTTTCCTGAACAAACAGCCGATCTACTAGCGCGGTGTAACTTCCCTCCCGCGGGAAGCGCGCTTGACTGCGCGGTCTCCGGTGGAGTCGATTCATTGACCTTGATGGCACTTGCCGTCGCCCATGGGTGTGAGGTCACAGCGTTTCACGTAGATCATCGTCTGCGTGAAGAATCGGGTCTTGAACCGGCGATCGTTGCTGAAGCGGCCGCGCAAATTGGAGCAAAGTTTGTTGCTCTGCGTGTTGACTGTCCGAAGGGTCCAAATCTTGAGGCTCGTGCGCGCGCACTTCGATATGGAGTCCTTCCGCCCAACGTTGCGACCGGACACACTGCGGATGACCAGGTCGAGACGATGTTGTTGAATCTGCTTCGAGGAGCTGGTCGTGACGGATTGAGCGCAATGACCCACGACTATCGACATCCGATACTGGCGCTTCGTCGCGCCGATACCGAGGCATTCGCGGCCGCTCTCGGTGTCGAAATTGTCCATGATCGGTCGAATGAAGATCTCGCCTTTCTTCGAAACCGCGTCCGTCACGAGCTCCTCCCGCTTCTCAACGAGATCGCAGCCCGAGATCTTGTTCCCGTGCTCTATCGCCAAGGAGAACTCATGCACGATGAGTCGGTCCTTCTCGATGAACTTGCCAGCGCACTAGATCCCACCGATGTTCACCAACTCCAAGCGGCTCCGATACCACTCGTTCGCCGAGCCCTTCGGTGGTGGATTCGCGAGCACACTCCGAGCGGGTACTCCCCAGATTCGGGGGCGACCGAGCGAGTGATACGCGTCATTCGCGGCGAGGTCGTTGCCTGCGAGACCGCAGGGGGACTCCGCATCCGAAGGTCGAAGGGGCGACTCATCTTGGAGTCGCCAATCAACCAAGACCAACCTCAAAAGCGCGTAACCGACGACGACTAAGGTCATCTAAATGACCGATATTGACCTTGAGCGCCTAGCGCCGCCATTTCGAGAAAAGTTCAATGGGCTCGGTCTTGGACGGGTCTTGATCTCTCGCGAGGAGATCCACCAGCGCGTCGTCGATATCGGCGCAGAGATTACCCGTGACTACGCGGGCAAGTCGCCGCTGTTGATCTGTGTGCTTAAGGGTGCATTTGTCTTTATGTCTGATCTTGCAAGGGCGATCGATCTGCCCGTTGAGATCGACTTTATGGCGGTCTCCTCGTATGGTGCCGCTACGAAGACGAGTGGAATTGTACGGATCGTCAAAGACCTTGACATCGATCTGACTGGCCGCGATGTAATCATCGTTGAAGACATCGTCGATTCGGGCCTCACGCTTTCGTATCTTCGAAAGGGCCTGCTCGCTCGCGAACCAAAAAGTCTTGAGATCTGTGCTCTTTTGGTCAAGACCGAGGCACAGAGGGCGCAGATGGAGGTCGCCTACACGGGCTTTGCGATTCCTAACGAGTTTGTCGTTGGATACGGACTTGATGTGGCGGAGCGGTTTCGTAATTTGCGTGATATTTGGATCGCCGATGAGGGGAACTCTCAATGACCTTCGAAGAACGAGCGCCCCAAATCGATATCGATCGTGCCGAAGCCGCGGTGCGAGAGCTACTGTCCGCGATTGGCGAGGATCCCGATCGGGCCGGTCTTGTTGAGACTCCACAGCGTGTCGCAAAGATGTACAAAGAGTTGCTCGCCGGGAAAGATAGTGATCCCGCGCATCATCTCGAAAAGATGTTTCCGATCGACCACGATGAGATGGTGATGGTGCGCGACATCGCCTTCACCTCACTGTGTGAACACCACATGCTGCCCTTCTCAGGGCGCGCGCACGTTGCCTATATTCCAAATCAGGGGGGCACGATTACCGGACTGTCGAAGTTGGCTCGACTCGTCGAGGGATATGCACGTCGGCTCCAGGTGCAGGAGAGGCTCACTACAGAGATCGCTGATGCGCTCTGTCGTTCGTTGGAGCCCCGCGGCGCCATCGTTGTGCTTGAGGCGGAACACCTCTGCATGACGATGCGAGGTGTGAAAAAGCCGGGGGCGTCAACGGTCACCTCTGCTGTGAGGGGAGTCTTTCGAACAGACGTTGCTTCACGCGCAGAGGCGATGGCATTCATTCAGCGAAACCGGTAGAAACTTTAGGTTTTTCGGCAAACACCCGTCTTGGCAGCGTGAATCGGTCGTAATCTAAGAGACGTGAAAACCCTCGTTATGGGCGTCGTAAATGTCACGCCGGACTCTTTTTATGATGGAAACCATCATTTTGAGACCGAGGCGGCGATCGCGCATGGCCAACGACTTTTTGATGAGGGCGCGGACATCCTCGACGTTGGGGGAGAGTCAAGTCGCCCCGGAGCGACCGTTGTCAGCGAAGATGAGGAGCTCCGTCGCGTCATTCCCGTCGTTGAGGCGCTGGCACCACTTTGTCGAGTCTCCATCGACACGATGAAGCCAAACGTGGCAAGGAGAGCCCTGCTGGCAGGTGCAACTCTGATCAACGACGTTTCCTGTTCGTTGAGTGATGTCGCCGGTGAGACCGGAGTCGGCATTGTGCTCATGCACATGAAGGGAACACCGCCTGACATGCAAGTCCGTCCACACTATGACGATGTTGTATCCGAGGTCTTTGGCTATCTTCACTCTGAGGCATTGCGTGCGCGCGATATGGGGATCGCTGAGATCTACGTTGATCCAGGCATTGGTTTTGGCAAGACCACTCAGCACAATCTCGCACTCTTACGTGCGCTCCCTCAACTTGTCGACGATGACTATCCCGTTGTCGTTGGTACAAGTCGCAAGCGGTTCATCGGCGAGATCTCTGCCTCTCCCGGAGGCTCGTTGCTCACGCCAGAGGAGCGTTTCGAAGGGTCACTGGCAAGTGCGACGTGGGCGATGTCCTGTGGCGTTGCCATGGTCCGAGTTCATGACGTGAAGGCAACCGCCCAGGCGGCAAGGATCGTCGGCGATTTGGTAACGCGTTCGCGAGAGCGAGTTTCGTCATGAGAGGTCGTTGGGCGGCAGGAATTACACCGCGGAACTTCACCTGGGTCATTCAAGATCGTCTTGCTGTCTGCGAACGTCCTGGCGGCTACTCGCCGAACCATCGAAAGGTTCGACGTCAAGAGGAGATCTTGTGGATCAACGCTCAGCGATTTAGCCGGATTATCTCGCTGCTCGCCTCTTCACATAATCTCCACGCCTACGAGGAGCGCAACCTTCCCTGCGCACACTTCCCGCTACCGACTCAGATGGACGTAAGTGAGGTTCTCGCAGAACTGTACCCAGCACTCTTGCACTGGCTGCGAAACGGCGAGCGCCTGTTGATTCACCAAGAGGAGTTGGGAGAGACCGTCGCTGGTGTCATTGCGGGCTTTCTCTGCTGGGGAGGCGTACTTCCCGAGCCGCCACGGGCAATATCTGCGGTCGAGCAGCTCATGAAGCGTCAGATGGGATCGGCGGGTCGAACGATCGTTGCGCTCTCAAAACAGCTTCCACCTCCACCTGAGCCGATGGCAATGTTTAAGAGTCCAGCCCCAGCGATCGTGCGTACGCTGCCAAAGGTGCTCGCTCATGACGAGCGCGAGATCACAACTGCGACGGCGACCACGAAGGTTGCAAAGCTCCGGGAATCACCGTCGCCAAAGGTTGAAAAGACGGCGCCAAAGCGAGCCAAGCCGGTGAAAAGCGCCACCTTGGCATGAACGCCGAAGACCGTATAGAGGTCCGGCGGATACAGGTAGATGGTCATCATGGCGCACTTGCTGGTGAGCAGGAGTCGGCACAGCCCTTCGAAGTTGACCTTGACATCTATCTTGATCTTCGAGCAGCACAGGCAAGTGATGACCTTTTGACAACTGTCGACTATGGATCGTTGACGCTCGCAGTAGTTGCGATCGTGACCAACACTCGGTTTGCTCTCCTCGAAGCGCTCGCGGGGGCGATCGCCGATGATCTGCTTGGTGACGAACGCATCGACCGGGTCGCGGTAACTGTCCGAAAGATGTCTCCCCCGATTCCTGCTGTGCTCGATAGCACAGGTGTCCGAATCGTTCGGAGCAGCCCACGCTGATGGTTCGGGTGCTAGTTGGACTTGGCTCTAATCTTGGCGAGCGTTGGAACCTGTTGGCCCAAGCGGTGAGCTCACTACGAGCGACCGATCCCAAGCTCGCCGTCTCGTCGATCTATGAGACCGAGCCGGTGGGTGGTCCGCTCGATCAGGGGTCCTTTTTGAACTGCGTCGTCCTCTTACACACCTCGATCTCACCGCGTGAACTCCTACAGCGCTGTCAGCGTCTTGAGGAGGAGGCGCACCGTGTCCGTCAGCAACGCTGGGGGCCGCGGACCCTCGACGCCGACGTCCTTTGGATCGATGGCTACGAGAGTGACGAGGTTGAGCTCACGGTGCCACACCCGAGAATGTTCGAACGGGCCTTCGTTCTCGCTCCCCTCGAAGAGCTTGCACCAGATCTCGTTCGTCCGGACTGGCGAAGCGAATTTGCAGCGGATGAGAGCGGCATCCGAAAGGTGGGAGCGCTACTTGCCCCGAGTCAAGTTGGAGACGGTCGATGATCCCGGTCCTTCGAACGATCGATCAGCTGCGATCGTTGCGGAGTGAGTTTGCCCTTACCGCCCGGTCCGTTGGCTTTGTTCCAACGATGGGAGCGCTTCATGCTGGACATCTCTCGTTGATCTCTGCCTGTGCAATGGGAAACGATGAGGTCGTTGTCTCGATCTTCGTCAACCCGTTGCAGTTTGGATCGCCCGAAGACCTCGTTCACTACCCGCGTCAGCTCGAAGCAGATGTTCAGCTTGCGGCGAATGCCGGTGCGACGTTGATCTTTGCCCCTGATGAGGAGCAGATGTTTCCCCGAGGCGTCCCGATCGTCACCGTCGATCCTGGTGCACTCGGTGTTCTCCTCGAGGGCAGGGCGCGACCCGGTCACATGCGTGGCGTAGCGACGATCGTGACAAAGCTCCTCAGCGTCGTGGGTGCAGACCGGGCGTACTTCGGTGAGAAAGATTTTGAGCAGCTCACTCTGGTGCGTCATCTGGCGTTGGATCTTGATCTCGGTGTCGAGATTGTTGGGATGCCGATCGTTCGAGAGGACGATGGTCTCGCGATGTCGAGTCGCAACCAACGGTTGAGTGCCGATGATCGTCAACATGCTCTGGTTCTCTTCCGTGCCCTGCAACGTGGGCGGGAGGAGGTCGAGCGTGGGGAGTCTGATCTCCAAAAAATTGAGCGGATTATGGGTACCGTCATCGATGATGAACCGGGCGTAACTCTTGACTACGCGGCGGTTCGTAGCGCGGTAGACCTGTCAGCCCCGACTGAGCCGAACGAGCCACTTCGCCTGCTTGTTGCGGCGACCGTTGGCCCGGTGCGCCTGATCGACAACCTCGCGATTAAGCGCTAGCTCAGGCGCTTTCGAGCTCGGTTTCACGTGGTCTCGAGCGTCTGCGATGATGGAGAGCCAGACAGCTACCGGCGTTCTGCCAGAGATGAACTGATATACATGCGTGCCGATCTCCACCCACCTCTCGCGGCCATCCGCCCAATTGTCACCCTCGCGCTCGCGGAGGATATTTTGCCGCTTGGTGATCTAACCGCCTCGCTTCTCGATCGAAACAAGGTTGGTGCAGCCCACTTTGTGGCCCGTAAGGCCGGTATCGTCGCCGGTCTTGCTACCGTCGCCGAGGTGCTCAGCCAGGTGGATCCCAAGCTCGAGCTCTCACTTGTCTGTGATGACGGCGATGCGGTGCCAGCTCGTGGTCTTATCGGCACGATCACCGGACCGTTTCCCTCCCTGTTGAGCGCAGAACGAACTGCGCTCAACTTTCTCTGTCATCTCTCGGGCATCGCAACGCTGACGCGTTCGTACGTTGACATTGTTGCGAGTGCGAACCCAAAGACGCGTGTCTGGGACACCCGCAAGACGACACCGGGGATGCGCTCACTCGAGAAGGCAGCGGTGCGCGCCGGTGGAGCGGTAAATCACCGCGGCAACCTCTCTGAGGGAATATTGATTAAGGACAATCATCTCGGCGGGATGTCGATCACTGAGGGGGTACAACGTGCGCTTGATCGTTGGCCCGGTCGCATGGTGGAGGTTGAGTGCGACCAGCTGGACCAGGTGAGTGAGGCGGTTGCTGCAGGAGCGACACTGATCCTCTGTGACAACATGACTCCCGATGAGGTCGCACAGTCGGTTGCAGTTGTCCGTGATCATCCTCGAGGAGCAAATGGTGCCTGTCTTGTTGAGGCATCTGGTGGCGTGACAATTGAAAATATTGCGGATTACGCACGCGCAGGTGCAGATGTCATCAGCTCCGGAGCGTTAACGCACTCGGCACCAATCTTGGACATTGGACTCGACCTTGACCTTTGATCTTCTTTCGCTCGTCGATCGGTCGGACCGTTAGTCATGCTGCTTGCAATCGATGTTGGGAACACACAGACCGTGCTCGGTGTCTTCGATGACGATCACGGCTTCGATGTCGGAGCTCGATCTCCCAATGAGATGCCGGGACTGATCTACCACTGGCGTGTCTCGACCGTTCGAGACCGCACCGGAGACGAATGGGGGATGCAGATCGGCGAGCTCCTCCGGCGTGTGCAACTCACGTTGTCTCCACTCACGGGAGCGGGGAACACCAGCGCCGACAGTGAGATCAATGGAATTGCGATCTCCTCGTCCGTTCCACAGGTAACCGCCGCGCTGCGAACACTGTTGGAAAACCTCTGTGATCTTCCCGTCGTTGTCGTTGAGCCGGGAATAAAGACCGGCATGCCGATCCTCTACGACAACCCGAGGGAGGTCGGAGCAGATCGGATTGTCAATGCGGTCGCAGCAATCGATCTCTACGAAACACCAATCGTCGTAGTTGATCTCGGAACAGCGACGACCTTCGACGCGATCTCAACTGCAGGTGAGTATCTTGGCGGGGCGATTGTGCCCGGCATTGAGATCTCAATGGATGCGCTCTTCTCTCGGGCGGCCGCGCTGCGACGCGTCGAACTCGTCGCGCCAAGACGGGCTATTGGTCGCACCACGATTGAGTCGATGCAGTCGGGAGCAATATTTGGTTACAGTGCGCTTGTTGATGGGCTCGTTGCGCGTTTCTGTTCGGAGTTGGGCCCGTCGACGGTGATCGCAACAGGTGGTCTTGGTGGGTTGATCGCCCCGCATGCACAATGCATTGATCACTACGAGCCGTGGCTTACGCTGCATGGACTGCGTCTACTCTTTTGGCGCAACCGAGAGGAAAGTGAATAGCTCCCATGAGTGAGCAGGACGCGACTGGCGAGCAGGACGATGAGGCGAAGCAACCGACGCCGAGTTCGGAGATCCCCTATCGATTTAGCGACACGGTAGGCGCCGGTGTTGTTGCGCTTGATTATGAACACCTTGAACCCGGTGATGGATCAGGGGTAATCGCGAACGTCGCTGGTCGGGTGATGCGTTCGCGTCCTCAGGGCAAGGTCGCATTCGCTGAGTTACGCGACTGGACGGGATCAATTCAGCTCTTTGCGCTGGGTCAAACGACCAGCGATTTCGATCGGTTTGTACGTCTTTCACTTGGTGATTGGATCGGCGTTACCGGCGAGATTGTGCGCACGAAGCGAGGAGAGATGTCGATCCTCGTACATTCGTGGGTACCACTCGCGGATGCCCGCCGCGGTTTTGGAGACAAGTGGCGCGGCGTCAGTGATGTCGAGATCCGCCACCGTCAGCGAGAGGTTGATCTTTGGGCGAACGAAGGTGTGCGAGAGCTCTTTCTCAAGCGATCGCGTGTTGTGAGCTCTCTCCGCCGCACACTTGACGAACGCCACTTTGTTGAGGTTGAGACACCGGTGCTGCAGCCGCTCGCCGGTGGTGCGAACGCTCGCCCATTTGTCACCCACTACAACGCACTACACGCAGATTTCTATCTACGGATCGCGCCTGAGCTCTATCTCAAACGGTTAGTCGTCGGTGGATTCGAGCGGGTCTATGAGATCGGCAAGGACTTTCGCAACGAAGGTCTGTCACCGCGTCATAACCCCGAGTTCACCATGCTCGAGGCCTACCAGGCCTATGCCGACTATTCGGATATGGCCGATCTCATCGAAACGCTGGTCGCAAATGCTGCGCAGGAGCTGCACGGTACAACGGTAATCACCCACAGTGAACGGGAGCTCGATCTCACTCCGCCATGGCGACGGGTCACCATGGTGGAGATCGTCGAAGAGGTCACCGGAATATCCTTTAACCTTCGCGACGATGTCGACGAGCTCCGCAAACGGGCGAGCGAACTTGGCGTTGAGGTGGGCGACGCAGAGAGCGCGGGAAAGATCGTCTATGAGGTCTATGAACGCCTTGTTGAACCAAATATCTGGGGACCACTTCATGTCATGGACTATCCAATTGAGGTTTCACCCCTCACCCGAGTGCACCGCGATGATCCAACGTTGGTCGAGCGTGTCACGCCAGTCATTACGGGTCGGGAGATCGCGGAGGCCTACTCCGAACTTGTTGATCCAGACGAACAGCGTCGGCGATTTGTCGCACAGGCAGCGCAGCGTGCGGCTGGTGACGATGAGGCGATGATTGTCGATGAAGATTTTCTGCGCGCGCTCGAGCATGGCATGCCTCCGAGCGGTGGGATCGGCATCGGTGTCGATCGCCTGACGATGATCTTGACGGACACCAACAATATTCGCGAGGTGCTGTTATTTCCGGCGCTGCGTCCACTGAGTCAACAAACCGACGAGGTGGGAGAGGCTGAATTTTTGGACGAGAACCCGCTTGGTTAGCTCGGGTAAAGGTGGTCTAGCTAGCTAAGGCTGCGGTCGACTGTTCAAGGTCATCCATCAGACTTAACGCATAGTTTGCGAGTGCTTCAGCCATGGGATGCGGACCGATCTCTGCTGCTGCTTTGCAGGCCTGCTGCGCGTAGTCGCGTGCGACCTCCGTTGCCGCAACGAGACCGGTTGAGCGAGCGACTAACGCTCGGGCAGCCGAGATCTCCTTCGCGCCGAGCGGACCACTGAGCAGCGCGTGAAGTTCAGCACCGACGGTGTGGTCGTTGAGCGCACGCAGTACCGGCAAGGTGTAGATGCCCTCCGCGAGATCCTGGGCTGGCGCCTTGCCAAGTTCGGCCTCAGTGCTGATGATGTCAAAGACATCGTCACGGATCTGAAAGACCATGCCGAGTGATTCGCCGTAGGTCGTGAGGAGGTCGATCTTCTCGCGATCAAGACCTGCTGTCAGCGCACCGATTCGGCACGCAGTTGCCATCAGCGCTGCGGTCTTATTCGAGATCGCAACGAGGTAGTCCTGCTCGGTCCGTTCGAGGCGAAAGGCGTCTTTGACCTCGGCGATCTGACCCTGACACAGGCGAGCGAGTGTTGCGGCCAAAAGTCCAGCGATCTCAATGCCGAGCGAAGCCGCGATCTCGGCCGATCGGGCGAGGAGGAAGTCTCCGGCGACGATTGCCAGTAGGTTCCCCCACTTGGCATTGACGCTCACCACATTTCGACGTCGCTCTGCCTCGTCCATGACGTCATCGTGATAGAGGGAGGCGAGGTGCACGAGTTCCACTGAGACCGCTCCGAGGATGGTCTCTTCAGAGATCGTACCGACCGCAAATGAGGCGGCTGCAAGGCTGAGTCGGGGACGCAGACGCTTGCCGCCAGCATCGATGAGATGGGTGGCGAGTTCATCAAGAAACGGGTCATCTCGAAGTACGACGCGGCGAAGTCTCTCCTCAAGATGAGCGAGTTCGCTATCTGAGACGGGAATTGTGAGGGTGGCCTGCGTTTTCACTGCTCTCACGATAGGCGAAGCCAGCGACTCTCCGGCAATTGAGATGAAAACCCTGCTCCGACGTGTTGAAATCGTCCACTGAGAGCTAGCGTTGTAGGCGAATCGAGAGGCGAAGGATGGACGGTATGTCGCCGGTATGATGCGAGATACCACAACGCACGGGTAAGGGAGCAAAAATTGTTCGAGCGTTTTACAGATCGAGCTCGCAGAGTGCTGGTTCTGGCCCAAGAAGAGGCCCGCCTGCTCAACCATAGTTTCATCGGTACCGAGCACATCCTGCTCGGACTCATCCATGAGGGTGAGGGACTTGCCGCGAAGGCGCTTGAGGCGCTCGGAATCTCCTTGGAGGCGGTGCGCGAGAAGGTCGAAGAGACCATCGGGCCCGCTGGTTCGGCCCCGACGGGTTCGCCACCATTTACGCCGCGCGCCAAGAAGGTTCTTGAACTCTCCTTGAGAGAGGCACTTCAGCTTGGCCACAACTACATCGGAACCGAGCACATGCTCCTTGGACTTGTCCGCGAGGGCGAGGGCGTCGCCGCGCAGGTCCTGCAAAGTCTTGGCGCAGATCTCCCTCGAGTTCGCCAACAGGTCATCCAGCTGCTTTCGGGATATCAGGGTCGAGAGGGTACCGGTGCTGGCCCCGGACAGGGAGAGGCACCAGCCCCAGCGGGTTCGCCGGTCTTGGACCAGTTCGGTCGGAACCTGACCCAGCTCGCACGTGAGCACAAGCTCGATCCGGTGATCGGTCGTGACCGTGAGATGGAACGTCTCATGCAGGTGCTCTCGCGACGTACGAAGAACAATCCGGTACTGATCGGTGAGCCTGGCGTTGGTAAGACGGCAATCGTTGAGGGACTCGCTCAGAAGATTGTTAACGACGATGTGCCTGACACCCTCCATGGAAAGCAGCTCTACACGCTTGACCTTGGAGCCCTCGTCGCTGGATCGCGTTATCGCGGTGACTTCGAAGAGCGCCTCAAGAAGGTGCTGAAGGAGATCAAGACCCGTGGCGACACGATCTTGTTCATCGACGAGATTCACACCTTGGTTGGTGCAGGAGCAGCTGAGGGTGCGATCGATGCCGCTTCGATCTTGAAGCCGATGCTCGCTCGTGGTGAACTTCAGACGATTGGTGCAACAACGCTCGACGAGTACCGCAAGCACCTTGAGAAGGATGCTGCACTCGAGCGACGTTTCCAGCCGGTCAAGGTTGAAGAGCCGACGCTCGCGCACACCATCGAGATTCTGAAGGGTCTGCGTGATCGTTATGAGCAGCACCATCAGGTAACGATCACCGACCAGGCACTTGTCGCTGCAGCGAACCTGGCCGATCGCTACATCTCCGACCGCTTCCTGCCAGACAAAGCGATCGACCTCATCGACGAGGCTGGAAGCCGGCTGCGCATCCGTCGGATGGCGACCCCTCCGGAGTATCGCCAGATCGAAGAGGATCTCATCCGCATCCGTGGTGAGAAGGACATCGCTCTTGAGAAGACCAATATGGCTCTGGCGAAGGAACTCGCCGACAAAGAGCAAGGGCTTCTTGAGCGCAAGACCACGATGGAAAACCACTGGCGCGCCGAGGGTGTCGAGCTCTTCGACATCGTTGACGAGGATGTCGTCGCTGAGGTGTTGGCGAACTGGACCGGTATTCCGGTCTACAAGCTCACCGAAGAGGAGACCGCCAAGCTCTTGCGAATGGAAGATGAACTACATAAGCGGATCATCGGTCAAGACGATGCCATCTCCGCCTTGTCGCGGGCGATACGCCGCACGCGCGCTGGACTCAAAGATCCCAAGCGTCCTTCGGGGTCGTTTATCTTCTTGGGCCCAACTGGTGTTGGCAAGACTGAGCTTGCAAAGACACTCGCTGAGTTGCTCTTTGGTGATGAAGATTCGTTGATCCAACTTGATATGAGCGAGTACATGGAGAAGCACACCATCTCGCGTCTCGTTGGTTCGCCTCCTGGATACGTTGGATATGACGAGGGTGGACAGCTGACGGAGGCGGTACGGCGCAAGCCATTCTCCGTCGTGCTTTTCGATGAGATCGAAAAGGCACATCCCGATATCTTCAACACGCTCTTGCAGATCCTCGAAGATGGTCGCTTGACAGATGCGCAGGGTCGATCGGTGGACTTTAAGAACACCGTGTTGATCATGACCTCGAACCTTGGGACCTCAGATCTTCGCAAGACCTCGGTCGGATTCTCGAAGGCTGACGATGCCGTCACGCATGAGCGGATGAAGGCAAAGGTCAATGAGGCGTTGAAGAACCACTTCCGTCCGGAGTTCTTGAACCGGATCGATGAGGTCATCGTCTTCCACGAACTGCAGCTGTCAGAGGTTGTTCAGATCGTCGACCTTCTCATCCGCAGGGTCTCGACCCAGCTGGAAGTTCAGGGAATCACCCTCGAACTCACCCAGGCGGCAAAGGAGTTCTGCGCCAAGCACGGGTACGACCCGGCGCTCGGTGCGCGGCCACTGCGCCGGGCAATTCAACAGCTCATCGAGGATCCACTTTCCGAGAAGATTCTTTGGAAGGAGTTCCGAGTTGGCGAGAAGATCGTCGTCGACGTCGAAGATGAGGCCATCGTCTTTCGATCTGCGGAGGGATCACCTCCACCTGTTGCCCTCGCCGGTGCGAGTGTCGACAGTTAGACCGATCGCTTAGTCAGATGATCAATGGGAGCGGGCCACTGGCCCGCTCCCATTGTTTTACGAGTGTGCCACCGCACCGGTAGGGTCAGGCAATGGCAAAGACCCGATATGAACATCGCTGCAGCGCCTGTGATGCGACGACCCCACGCTGGGAGGGTCGTTGTCCCAACTGTGGCGAGTGGAACTCACTCGTCGAACAGGTCGTCGCTGACGTTCGAGGAGCCGCTCCAGCGGCGAATAGCGATGCCGTCCAACTCGCCAGCATCGACCCCTCCGCTGGAAACGCTCGGCCGACAGGAGTTTCGGAGTTCGACCGGACCCTTTCCGGTGGCCTGGTCCCTGGCTCAGTCACCCTGATCGGTGGAGAACCAGGGATCGGTAAGTCAACGCTCTTGTTGCAGGTGGCCTCTGCACTCTCGCGCACCGACCGTCGGGTACTCATTGCCTCAGCAGAGGAGTCGGCCGAGCAGATCAGCCGCCGTGCGCAGCGGCTGGGTGTTGCAGCGAACGCCATCACCATCTGCACGAGCTCCTCTTTGGCTGAGGTATTGGCGGTGGTTGCAAGTGTGAAGCCCGAACTGCTCATTGTGGATTCGATTCAAACGATCGCCGATCCAGAGATCTCGGGATCGGCTGGCTCGGTCTCCCAAGTGCGCGAGTGTGCTGCACAGTTGGTGAGCTATGCAAAGACAAGCGGCGTGGCAGTTGTTCTCATCGGACATGTCACCAAGGAAGGGTCACTCGCGGGGCCTCGACTACTTGAGCATCTCGTCGACACGGTCTGTAGCTTTGAGGGTGATCGTCATCATGCACTTCGTGTTCTGTCGGTGGTGAAGCATCGATTTGGGCCAGCAGGCGAGTTGGGGGTCTTTGAGATGACCGCCGAAGGCCTGAAGGGTGTCGCCGATCCGAGCGCACTTTTCTTGGCTGATCGCCAACCGGGTGTCGCTGGATCGGTCGTCGTTCCCATCCTTGAGGGTCACCGGGCACTCTTAGTAGAGCTACAGACCTTGGTGACGCCTGCGGTATTTGGGACGCCACGTCGCTCAGCTGAGGGTGTCGCTGCTGGCCGACTCGCGCTCATTCTCGCGGTATTGGAGCAGCGGGTCGGAGTCTTGGCAGGTTCACTCGACGTCTTTGCCTCAGTGGTTGGCGGAGTTCATATTCAAGAGCCAGGCGCAGACCTGGCGCTTGGGTTAGCCCTGGCCTCAGCGGTTACCGGGGTCCCCATCGATCCGTTGACGGTTGCCTCGGGTGAGGTTGGCCTCGCCGGCGAGGTGCGACAGGTGGTGCACTCGGAGCGCCGACTACAAGAGGCAGCTCGCCGGGGATTCCGTCGTGCCATCGTGCCGATGACCGGACCAGAGGCACCGAACGGGATTGAACTCATCCGGGTAGCGACGCTTGCCGAGGCGGTGCAGGCACTCGGGCTGAGGACACGCGAACGCGCCTCATAAGTTGTTGGTGCCTTAGAGCGACTCGTCGATATTGAGCCCGAGTCGATCATGGGCCGCCGCGATGATGATGTCGACACAGGTTTGGCGCGACAGTGCGGTGCTATCGAGCATCAAGTGGTAGAGACGCAGGTCATTTTGGCTCCGCCGATAAAACGTCTGCATGTACGACTCGCGTGCCTCGTCGACCTGCTGCTGTTCTTTCTTTGCTGCCGCCTGATCGATCTCGCGCGCCTCGGCGCCCTGGTAGATCCGCGCAGCAACTGGCCCGTCGAGACGGACTGAGAGCACGTCAGGTCGGCCTTCGAGTACCACTGAAGA
Organism: uncultured Acidimicrobiaceae bacterium; assembly: GCA_903907185.1. Classification (GTDB taxonomy): domain Bacteria; phylum Actinomycetota; class Acidimicrobiia; order Acidimicrobiales; family Bog-793; genus CAIVND01. Next base: position 2,078 of record CAIVND010000197.1, on the reverse strand, counting down.
TGCCCGACCGAGAATGACACCGCCCTCTTCGTCGGCGATGTGACGCAATACGGACTCGGTCGCGAGTCGGAATGCGTCAGGGTTCGCAAAAAAGGCAGAGTTCGCATCCATGCCGATAAAGGGGATTGAGGTGTCTGCGAGTGCAGCGAGAACCCGCTCCATTCGGCCTGGAGCGAGCCAATCTTTTGCGATTGCCTCCTCCGGATCAACCTCAAGCTTCTGTGCCACGGCGACGGGAATCGCACGGTCAAAGAACTCAATTCCAAGAAGTTGAGCGATCTGTCGCCCGATCACGGCACCTTCGGTGCCGTAGCTCGCTGAGATCGTGATCGTTCCGGACATAGGAGTATTTATACACGTTTGAGGGCCGTTCCACTACCGTCTTCGCCGAGTGGGATGGATCGATCGGTAGGGGTAGACCAAAGCGGGTCGGCCCGGAGGTTGCGGCACCAAACTTGGGGTTCAGTGACATCTTTGAACTGAACCCATTGAGGGACCGGCAAGCACAAAAAGCCGGTACAATAGGGGCACCCAAGAACGCCCTCCGCCCTTTGCGAGCGTATTGGTATTTGGATCGTCTTTATCTCGAAATCATCTCTGAGGAGTCGCGCAGTGTTCAAAGTTGGTGACAAGGTCGTCTACCCGCACCACGGCGCAGCGGTCGTCAAGAAAAAGGAGATGCGCGAGGCCTTCGGAGAGAAGAAGGAATACCTCATCCTCCAGTTGGCCTTTGGCGATCTCACGTTGATGGTTCCTACTGACAAGACCGACGATGTTGGTCTTCGAGAGGTCATCAATGACGAAGAGGTTGAAGAGGTCTTTACGGTGCTGCGCGCCAAAGAGGCTCGAATGCCGACTAACTGGTCTCGGCGATACAAGAACCACCTGGAGATGCTGAAATCAGGTGACGTGTATCAGGTCGCAAACGTCGTTCGAAATCTTTCGATCCGCCAGAAGAACGCGAATATCTCGGCTGGCGAGAAGCGGATGTTGATTCGCGCGCGTGACATCTTGGTCTCCGAGCTCACTTTTGCGCTCAATGTTGACAAGGACACCGCAGAAGAGCGTCTGAACGCCGCTCTTCCGTAACCTTCGAGCTAACCGACCGACAACATGTCAGATGACGAAGTTCCAGAAAAGATCTGGGCGATTGTCGTTGCCGGTGGTGATGGGCGACGCTTTGGTAGTGCAAAGCAGTTTCTTGAACTTGGAGGCATCAGCGTTCTTGAACGCTCGGTAACCGCAGCCCGTTCGGTTGCGAACGCAGTTGTTGCTGTGTTACCAGCGTCGTTTATCAATGACCGGTCTCTGCATGGCGGAGCCGACGTCGTCACTGCGGGTGGTAGTGACCGTGCAGCGAGTGTTCGCGCCGGCCTCTCGGTAATTCCAGATGACGTCGAGATCATCATTGTGCACGACGCTGCCCGCCCCCTCGCTACCGCCGAGCTCTTTTACGCAGTTGTCGCCGCGCTCGAGGAGGGTGTTGCGGGAGCGATCCCCGGTGTCGGCCTAACGGACACTATTAAGCGCGTCGAAGATCGCCGTATTGTCGAGACCCTCGACCGAGATGGCCTCGTTGCGGTGCAGACGCCACAGGCCTTTCGTGCCGACAGTCTGCGCGCGGCGCATGCCCGCGGTGATAGTGCTACTGATGACGCGGCGCTCCTCGAGCGCGCTGGGGCCCAGATCGTGGTTGTTCCAGGCGAGTCACGTAACATCAAGCTGACGGATCCTCGTGATGTTGAGACGGCGCTCCGCTATCTCCGTGAGCTTGAGAGTGGAGGGACAGCGTGAACGAGAACCGCATCGGCCTTGGCGTCGATGTCCACCCATTCTTGGATGAAGATGTCGATGCAGGCGATCGCGTGCTCACCCTTGGAGGGGTTACCTTTCCTGGTGAGCGACCACTTGTGGGTCACAGCGATGCTGACGCGATTGCGCATGCGGTCGGTGATGCCATCTTGGGCGCTGCTGGTCTTGGCGATCTCGGCATGCACTTTCCCGATACCGACCCAGCGTGGAAAGGTGCTGACTCGCTCAAGATTCTCGCAGGATGTGTCGAGTTAGCGAAAGAAGAT
>CAIVND010000196.1 GCA_903907185.1 uncultured Acidimicrobiaceae bacterium | reverse complement strand
GTTCGCCGTGCGAAAAAACTGGCAATTAAGCGCACCATCGCAGGCGACGGCCATGGCATCCGGTTAACCGATCTCCAGGAGTCGGTAAAGCAGGAATACAAGGAGAACGAAGATCTCCCAAATACGACGAATCCCGACGACTGGGCAAAGATCTCTGGACGAAAGGGCGAACGTATCATCTACGTTCGAACCATCGTAAGCCATGGGCCTGATGTCGGAGGGGGTCGAGCGATCGAGCGCGTGGGCACAGGACAGTATCTGTAGCGAATTGCTCAGCAGTTCCCAACAAGTTCATGAGAACCGTCTACTAGCGTCGTTTCCATGGCTCTTGCCAAGATCATCGGAATCGAGACGGAATACGGGATTCACCTCAACGATCCTGACGGTAACCCGTCAAGTGGTTCCTCTCACCTCATAAATGCCTATGTTGCTGACCTTGCCGGTCGGATCAATTGGGATTTCCAAGATGAGCATCCAGCTCAAGATGCGCGGGGATTTGGCTCCGGAGCGGGTGCTCCTGAGGTAGAGCGGCACCTTGTAAATACCGTGCTGACCAACGGCGCGCGGTACTACGTTGACCACGCTCATCCAGAGTATTCGACACCGGAGTGTTCCAACGTTCTTGAACTCATTGCTGCTGATCGGGCGGGTGAGGTCATTCTCCAGCGATCGATGGCAGCAGTGAAGCAGATCTACGGGCCGCGTGGCGAGATCATCGTCTACAAAAACAATTCTGATGGTAAGGGCAACTCCTATGGCTGTCACGAAAACTACCTCGTGGATCGCACCGTTCCATTTAAGGATGTCGCAGCTCAGTTCACTGGCCATCTGGTAACTCGACAGATCTACACCGGGTCGGGGAAGATCGGTTGCGAGGAGGAGTTCAAAACTCGGGGTGGATTCGAGATTACTCAGCGTGCAGATTTCTTCGAGGAGGAGATCGGTCTTGAGACGACGATGAATCGTCCGATCATCAATACTCGAGACGAACCTCACGCAATTGCCGATCGGTATCGAAGATTGCACGTGATTACCGGCGATGCAAACCTTTCCGAGGTAGCGACTCTGCTCAAGGTCGGCGTCTCTGCTTTGGTACTTCTCATGATTGAAGACGGCTACCTAGAACAGACCGATCTTTACCTCCGCCATCCCGTACGGGCAATGCGAAGCGTCTCTCATGATCTTTCCCTGCGACAGCCTCTTCAACTCCTCTCTGGTCGAGAGGTCTCCGCACTTCAGCTCCAATACGAGCTACTTGAACTCGCTCGTGAATATGCAGACGACTGTGGTCTTGACCTCATCGGCCCTCCAGAGGTCGGCGACCTCATTCTGAGGAAATGGGAGGAGATCCTCACCGCGCTGGAGGATGATCCGTCAACACTCCGTACACAGCTCGACTGGGTCGCAAAGTACGAGATCATGCACGACTATTGCGAGCGTCACGGATGTACTTTCGACGACCCGAGGATCGCCGCGCTCGACCTTCAGTACCATGATCTACGACCGGAGCGCTCGCTCTTTGCTCGACTCGGCATGGAGAAGGTCATCTCGTCGGTTGAGGTGGAAGAGGCGATAACCACGGCACCTACGACAACTCGAGCATATTTTCGAGGTGAATGCCTTAAGCGCTTTGGGAGTCAGATCATCTCGGCAAACTGGGACTCTATTGTGTTTGACCTTGGCACTGACCCGTTACGTCGGATACCAATGATGGATCCATTGCGCGGCACTGCTGAACATGTCGCTACGCTTCTTAGGGAGTGCAGCTCCGCTGAGGAGCTGGTAGAACGGCTTGGTGAATAGAGGGAGGGATCATGGCTGAACGAGAGCAGCGTCGCAAGCCTGCGGCTGATCGAACTCAGGACACGGAAGAGGTCCTTCAGCAGACTCCCCACAGCGAACGGGGAGACAAGCTCAAGGCTGAGATCGATGACATTTTGGACGAGATCGATGAGGTTCTCGAAGAAAATGCCGAGGAGTTTGTTCGGAACTACGTACAAAAGGGCGGCGAGTGATCGATCGTTCGCTCTTCTCTGGTCACTAGAGTAAGACGGCTATGAGCTTCTATCTCTTTGATCCAACCCAAGACCCAGGCCCCAACTTTGCCGAGCTACTTCGCAGAGTGCAGCTACCTGTTGAGTTCGCTGGCAATCAGGAGCTTGGAGATATCCGTCATGGGACAACGATTGCTGCGCTGCGCTTTGCAGATGGCGTCGTAATGGCGGGAGATCGGCGTGCGACATCGGGATCAACGATCTCTCATCGATCGATTGAAAAGGTCTTTCCTGCCGATCGCTTCTCAGCAGTCGGAATCGCCGGAGCAGCTGGTCCTGCAATCGATATGGTGCGTCTGTTCCAGACCCAACTTGAGCACTACGAGAAGGTCGAGGGAGCGACGCTGAGCCTTGAGGGAAAGGCCAACCAACTTTCTCAGATGGTCCGCACCCATCTCCCGATGGCAATGCAAGGCCTTGCTGTAGTGCCACTCTTTGCTGGATGGGATGAACGACGTTCGATCGGGCGAATCTTTTCCTATGACATCACCGGTGGGAGGTACGAGGAGACAGAGTTCGCCACAACCGGCTCCGGTGGACGCGACGCGAGAACCACCATCAAACTTGGATATCGCGAGGGTCTGAGCCGCGATGACGCGG
>CAIVND010000195.1 GCA_903907185.1 uncultured Acidimicrobiaceae bacterium | reverse complement strand
TGCTTTATGTCTGCAAGTCGCTGCGGGAACATAATTTGTTGCAAGCGATCGCCCGCGTGAACCGGCTCTATGAGGAGGATGGAAAAGAGAAGCAGTTTGGCTTCATCATTGACTATGAGGGCCTGCTTGGCGAGCTTGACAGCGCGCTCAGCACCTACAGCGCTTTTGACGGCTTTGAACCCGGCGATCTCGTCGGCACCGTGCATGACATCCGCGAAGAAATCCGGAAGCTGCCCCAGGTGCATGATCAACTGTGGGATTTGTTCAGGCCGGTCAAAAACAAGAAGGACATGGAGCAGTTTGAGCAATTTCTGGCTGATGAGGCTATCCGTCAGGACTTCTACGAACGTCTGCGTGCCTTCAGCCGCTGTCTGCATATCTGTCTATCATCGGACAAACTGTTGGACGTGTTCGATGAGGCGAAGATCGCAAGCATGAAGCGAGATTGGAAGCAGTTTTCGGAGCTGAGGAGCTCCGTACAATTGCGTTATCAGGAAGTGGTTGACGTCAAGGAGTTCGAACCAAAAATACAAAAACTGCTCGATGACCATGTGGTGGCCATGCCCGCCACGACGATCATCGAGTTGGTCAATATCAATGACCCCGATGCGCTTAAGGCTGTCATTGATGAGGAGGGCGTCTCGGTAGCATCGAAGGCTGATCGAATCGCAAGTGCAACCCGGCGGACGATCACTGAGAGGATGGACGAAGACCCGTCGTTTTATCGTCAATTTTCAGAGCTACTGGAGGAAACCATCCGCGAGTATCGCGCCAAACGCTTGTCCGAACGAGACTACCTGAATGGTGTCCTCGATCTTGCTGGAAAGGTGGCCCGCAAAGATCGGGGTCAAGACATGCCTCAGCCAATCAGGGCTAACGAAGACGGTCAGGCCTTCTTTGGCGTCCTTGTCGGCAAGCTTTCGGACAAGGACGGAAAGCCGATTGATGGCGAGGAGATAGCCCGAATTGCACTCGCGGTCATCGATATCGTCAAAGCGCACCATATCGTCGATGTATGGTCGAATGAGGTGGCGCAAAACAACATGAGGAACGCGATTGACGACTACTTCTTCGATGTCCTTCGTGACGAGAAGGGCATTGAACTTCCAGTTGATGTGCTGGACGAGTTAGAAGTCAAGATCATGGCCCTTGCACGGGCAAGGTTCCCAGGGTGAAGGCCGAGAAGCGTAGCGTCCAGTACGGCACGTATCTCATTGATTTCGTGGTCGTGAGGCGAGACCGGAAGACGCTTGAGATTGCGGTCGAACCCGACACATCCGTTGTCGTCGTCGCGCCATTGGATGCAGAACCTGAGGCCATAGAGACAAAAGTCCGAAAGCGGGCTGCCTGGATCAGGCGCCAACAACGCTACTTTTCTCAGTTTCTGCCGCGCACTCCAGACCGCCGTTACCTTGCGGGCGAGACCCATCTTTATCTCGGCCGACAATATCGCCTGAAAACCGTGTTATCTGACAAGGAGATTGTAAAGCTTCTGCGAGGTTTCATTGTCGTTCAAACAGGCACTCCAGAACAAACCGACACCGTCCAGACATTGGTAGACCAATGGTATCGCGAACGGGCACAGGTAAAATTTGCGGAGCGCGTTGAAGTCAATCTCCAACGCTTTCCTGATCCCGAAGTCTATCGACCCAAAGGCCTGATAGTCCGCCAATTACAACAGCGATGGGGGTCTATGTCCCCTGCCTCTCGGCTTCTCCTCAATCGTCGGCTCATCGAGGCACCGATTGACGCAATTGATTACGTAATAACGCACGAATTATGCCATGTGACCGAACCAAACCATAGCTCCAGGTTCTTTGAGCTCCTTGGATTGGTTCTGCCCGACTGGCAGCGACGGAAGGAGCGCCTTGAGAGGATCATGGCATGAGTCATCTCTTCCGCCTGAACATTGGACTATGTCTCAGGTTGCATCTTGAACCACTCAATCTGCCACGACCCGGGTATAATCGAATGACATTCAGGCATCGGTGGCATCATGGTTTTTGATCGTCCTGGAGAATGCTCATTGTGGTCGGAATATATCTCGCACCACTGGTCCTGAATATCCCTTTTGCGGCTTATAATCACCACACAGGGTGAGGCGCATCCACCTCGTAGGAGGTTTCCGTCCGTACCAGAGGCACCGAACCTCGACGGCAGGGTTCCCTCGGAAGAGGTGACCTATCGTGTTTGGATCAGCGATCTCCATAAAATGGTTTTTAATTATGGCGTCGCGGATGGTCGCGCTTTCAACCCAGACGACGTGTGCATCCTGGACCTCCTCGAATACCATCGGCACTGCCTTATCGTCTGTATCGGGAATGTTGGCCCAGTCTGTCCGATAAGCAAATCCCATCTTGTCCCCCACCGTTCCGGTCAGTCGTTGTGGGTACCACCGTATCATTGAACCATCTCAAGAGCATTACCATCCATACGTTTCCTATCTCGCCGATATCCCAACCATATCGCTGAGCATCGACCCGGAGCCTGCTGTACCCCGCCAGCCCGGCGATGATGATTGGAACGTAGCGGGAACTTGAGCGTCTCAAGATGCCGGAACCGCGACCGCGCCTGGAACACAATGGACGCATCCGCCGACAATGACCCGAGCCCGCCAACATCTTGAGTTACTCAAGATACCCGGCCCCAATCCCGGCCCCTCACTCCATGACGGGCACGATGAGGCCATCCGCGTCGATCTCGTAGCCTGCCAGCGCGTTTGTGATCCGCATCTTGTCGTTGAGGTGGAAATAGGTTCGCTCGATTTGGCCCGCGCTGGTGCCGCACATCTCCGCCACCTGCTGGTATCCCAGCCCG
>CAIVND010000194.1 GCA_903907185.1 uncultured Acidimicrobiaceae bacterium | reverse complement strand
TCGGCGTGATCGTGTTCGGCATGATCGTGTTCGGCATGATCGTGACCGTCGTGATTCAGGTCTTCGAGCACGGCCATCAACTCTTCGCGATCGATGGCCTTGCCCTCCTCATCGACCATGCTGACATTCTCTACGAGCCATTTGAGCGCCTTCGCCCGTTCAATCTGCGAACGGAGCATACCGATACGTTCGTTCTTTTCGAGCATTGAGCGCATCTCCGCAGGACTCTGACCGGACTGAGCTGCAAGTCGAACAAGCTCTTCGTCGACATCAGACTCGTCGGCCTCAATCTTCTCCTCGCGTACAAGTGCGCGCAGAGCAAGATCTGCCTTCACCTGTTGAACCGCCTGAGGATCAAGCTCCGCGAGGAACTCGTCTGGGTCCTGGCCGGTCGCCTCAAGGTAGTTCTGTATCGATGCCTGTTGCTGGGACAAACGGAAGGCGAGATCTTGAAGGAGGTGCTGCTTCTCCTCAGCGATAAGTACATCGGGGATCTCTACGTTGACGAGCGCTGCTAGCGCCTCAACTGCCCGCTCCTGCATCGCCATCGACGACTGCATCCGCTTGACCGAGGACATGCGATCGCGAAGGTCTTCACGGAGCTGAGCGATGCTCTCAAACTCGGAGGCATCAGCGGCAAACGCATCATCGACATCGGGGAGCACCTTCTAACGGACCAAGGTGACCTTTACCTCAAGATGAGCAGGACCATCGGGTGCATCTTCGGCATCAAGTTCAAATTCGGTGCCAACGGTCGCATTGAAAAGCTTCTCATCGATGCCAGCGACGATTCCCCCGCTGCCGACCTGGTAGACGAGGTCATCCGCGGTAAGCCCCTCGGCCGGCTCGCCATCGCGGCTGCCATGAATATTGAGGGTCACGAGATCACCATCGCGAGCCGGACGATCGACGTCATTCAATGTCGCAAACTGTTCGCGCATCTTGTCGATCTGCGCGTCGACGTCCTCGTCGGTTGCGAGTGGATTTGGAACAGTGATCTGCAGACCCTGATAGCCAGCGATCATTACCTCAGGGCGCACTTCGACAGTGGCGGTGAAGGTGATTGCGCCAGACTCTTCGCCGGCGGTGATGTCCACCTCCGGTTGGCTAATCACATCGATCGACCGCTCTGCGATTGCATCGTCGTAATACTTTGGAAGCACATCGTTGATGACCTCAGCGCGGATGGTCTTGTGACCAAGACGCGAGACCAAGACTTGGCGAGGCACCTTCCCAGGACGAAATCCTGGAAATTGAGCCTGGCGGGAGAGTCGCTTAAGCGTCTCATCCTCGGCGCGCTTTACGTCCTCCTCGTCCATTTCAACGGTGAGCTTGACCTTGTTCCCATCTAGGGATTCGAGAGTTGTCTGCATACAGGAGAGGAAGTCTACCGGTCACGGTGCCATATCCCCGACAGCACCAAAGGCTGGGATAAACGCGTTCTCCCACATCAGCAGATCCCAGAGGGGGCTTACTATGGCCATTTGCGCGGGAGGCCGGAGAACTGCCCCTAAGTTTCTCAGCTAACTTTACTCAGACGGGTTGTGGCGCAGCTTGGTAGCGCACCTGCTTTGGGAGCAGGGGGCCCCGGGTTCAAATCCCGGCAACCCGACCACCACTCTCGCGTGAGAGGGGTCAACAAATCGCAGGTCAACTGCTATTTTGCGGGTGTAGCTTAATGGTAAAGTCCCAGCCTTCCAAGCTGGTAATGCGGGTTCGATTCCCGTCACCCGCTCCACTTTGGCGTCTCGCTATCCAGCAAACGTCGCGAACGTCCAGTGATTACCGTCGGGGTCTGCCACGGTGAAGTCCCGCGACGGATAGTCCGTTTGATCCACGATTTGATGGACCACCGTTGCACCGATCGTCAGGGCGCGCTTGAGTACTGCGTCTGGATCGGAGGTAACGACGTGAAGTGAGCTGGTCCCGGGCCGACAGGGAGTGGGTCGCTCGCCAGTACTGGAGATCAGTACACGTCCCCCCTCCGGCCAATCCAATTGGCAGTGATGGACCGACCCGTCTCGCTCTCCAGGGATCATCAGATCCTCAGTAAATCCAAGAGCCAGCAACCAGTCGCGTAGCTCCAACGCCTCATCGCTGACGACGCTCGACCAGATATTTGGCTGGTGCACCCCGCTCGTTCGCATGGTCATGGCAATACGCTATCCAATGCCTGGGCGGCGCCGGTGACCCTCACCCCTGCGCCGTGATGTCGGGAGCCATCGTAGACGAACGGACCCAGATGAACCTATTGCTTACGCTTACTCGTCCTTGTCGGGAAAGCAAACCCGAGTTGATCGTTTGCAGTGACCGCGGTGTCTTGAAGAAAATGCCCAATCTCAACCGCGTTTATCGGCATTGAAAACAGAAAACCCTGGCCGCTGTCGACATTCTCCGATTCAAGAACCTGGCGCTGAGCATTGTTCTCAACTCCTTCAGCAGTGATCTCGAGCTTTAGCGCCTTCCCGAGTTGGACGAGCGTGTGCACTAAGGCCAACGCCTCTGGTGAACTGCCTATCGCCGCGACAAATGACTGATCGATCTTCAAAATATCGATTGGGAATTGCTGAAGATACGACAGCGAGG
>CAIVND010000193.1 GCA_903907185.1 uncultured Acidimicrobiaceae bacterium | reverse complement strand
GTGAGGAGTTCATGGAGAGCACCCTCGATGTGTGGGAGATTCCGCCAGAGAGCGCAACGCGAATCGGCCATCCAGCTCCTTTTCCAGTCGAACTCCCCGCGCGTCTCATCGAGCTCTACACCTTTCGTGATGATCTTGTTCTCGATCCCTTCTTGGGTGCCGGCAGCACGGCGGTAGCCGCGGTACGTCTTGGACGTCACTACCTTGGCTACGACCTCGACCCCTCCTATCTTGATCTCGCGACTGCGCGCATCAAAGGCGAACGTGAGGCGATTGCGCAGCACTCCATGCGACCTCCAACTAGTCCATCGGTAGAACAGCTCTTTACAGAGGGCCGATCCGCGATCGATATCGCACGCGAACTCCTACACCTCGCCGGCTTTCGCGAGATCACCGAGAGGGTGAACTTCGGCACGGGGCTGCAGGTAAGTTTTCGCGCGAGTGACCACCGTGGCAAGACGATCTACTTCGAGGTTGTTGGCGTTTACAGCCACCAACATCACAGCCTCGACCGGCCGGACGTTCTGTGGAGAACCATCGGCGAGGCTGCTGTGCTCCACCTCGCTCACATCACACCGCTGGTCATTCTCAGCGCAGGGCTACCCGACAAAAAGAGTTCGCACGGTCGGTCGCTTCGAGCCTGTACCGGTATCGATCGGCCCATTGCTCAGACCGTCGATCTTCTCGACCCCACTGCGGAGACCGTTTTGAGTCTCCTCTACCGAGGATAACCAGCCGGATAACTCCTCGATGGATGTCCGTCCATCGACAACGACGACCAATCCATCGCCTGAGGCATTTGGCACAAAATGACCAGACGATGACCGCTCTCCAATATTTCTTGCCTCGTTCACCTTTTGGTAACCAATCGTTCGATCACTGGTCATCTGCAGCTGAGACATTTAAATGCGCAGCCGTAGGAAAGGGAAATCCCAACGTGACCAACTTCAAGATGGCCCCAGATCAGAACGAGACCGGCGTTACCGTCAGCGACCTCCTCAACGAGGCACCAACGAGCAAGTTTCATCGACGCGCCGTCCTCGTTTCTGGCATGGGTTTTTTCACGGATGCTTATGACTTGTTCGTGATTGCCACGGTTGGGACACTGGTAAAAACACAGTGGGGTCTCTCCACGACACAGACGAGTTGGGTCACGGGCTCTGCGATATTGGCCGCCTTTTTTGGAGCGCTGATCTTCGGACGGATCGCGGATGTGATCGGGCGCAAGCGGGTCTACGCCATCGTCGCGGGCATCATGATCGTCGGCGCACTCGCCTCCGCGTTCGCCCCGAACTTTCTCACCCTCGTGATCGCGCGATTTATCCTTGGTATTGGTATCGGAGGTGACTATCCGGTCTCCGCGGTACTGATGAGCGAGTACTCAAACCGCAAGGATCGCGGACGCCTCGTCGGTCTCGTCTTTTCCATGCAAGCACTCGGCCTGATCGTCGGCCCACTGGTTGCGTTGATCCTCATCTCCTCGGGAATTGGAAATGAGGAGACCTGGCGACTGCTCCTCGGTTTTGGCGCGATCCCGGCCGCTGCAGTCATCTATCTGCGCGCGAAGATGCCAGAGTCTCCGCGCTTCCAATCTCGCGTCCAGGGAGACGCTGAGCGCGCGACAACCCAGCTCCAAATCTTCTCCGAGGGAGTGATCACGGGAGCTGCCACAGCGACCGAAGTGCATCAGCGCATGCGCTTCAGTGAATTTCTCACGAACCCTCGGATGATCAAGCTGTTGCTCGGTACCGCTGGAAGTTGGTTCCTCTTTGACTACGCCTATTACGGCAACACACTCTCACTCCCGAACATTTTAAAACAGGTGTCGCCTCAGGCGACCCTCGAAGCCAAGCTCGGTTGGACACTGGCACTCTTCGTTGTCTTTGCTCTCCCTGGATACATCCTCTCGGTGATGCACATGGACAAGATCGGACATCGAAAGTTGCAGTTCATCGGTTTCGGCGTGATGGCGTCCTGCTTTTTGATACTCGGCATCTTTCCCGCTCTCACCGCAAATACGGCGCCATTTCTTGCACTCTTTGGTTTGAGCTACCTGTTTACCGAGTTCGGACCGAATACAACCACCTTTGTTCTTCCCTCTGAGGTCTTTCCTGACTCGATGCGAACAACGGGCCACGGCATTGCAGCCGGCGTCGGAAAACTGGGCGCTTTCATTGGAGTCTTTGCCGTGCCTCAGCTCGAGAATCACATTGGACTGCGTGGAATGTTGGTCGTCGCTGCAGCGGCGGCTCTTACCGGTTTTCTGGTGACCTCGCTGCTGCCTGAACCGTCGCAACGCTCTCTTGAAGAGATCTCAAGCGATACGAGCAGCTACCTCGATCAACGTTCGGCGTAGTCTCCGCCAGCACAGGGCCAGTTGAATCGGGCCAGTTGAATCTGCCTGCCCATCCACGTCTCCTCATCGCCACAACCTCGCGCTCACTTTCGACCCTCTTCGCACTCGGCTATCCCAGGCGATTTCTGACCGGTAGCTTTGACTATTCAAACGGGAGCGATGCGAACAATGGAAAGCGGTGGCTGCAATGACGCCAAATGAATCTCCTTCGATGCCCCAAGGTCTCGACCGCGGCATGACCTCTTATGGCGATCTTGGTTTCAGTCGATTTCTTCGGAGAGCATTCTTAGCGGCTGCAGGTTTCGATGGTGAGGACCTCAATCGGCCGGTCATCGGAATCGCCAATCTCACCTCGGACTACAACCCCTGTCACCGAGATATGCCAGCACTGATCGATGCCGTCCGACGCGGCGTCCTCGAGGCCGGTGGGCTGCCCTTCGTCTTCCCGACGATCTCACTCGGCGAGTCGTTCCTCACGCCAACCTCAATGCTGTACCGCAATCTCCTCGCCCTCGAGACCGAGGAACTCATTACCGCGCAACCGATGGATGCCGCCGTGCTCCTCGGCGGTTGCGACAAGACGGTCCCCGCTCAACTCATGGCTGCAGCGTCGGTTGACGTGCCGGTCATCTTGGAGGTCACCGGTTCCATGATTACCAGTGCATGGCGCGGCGAACAGCTCGGCGCCTGCACCGACTGTCGACGATTTTGGGCAAGATATCGTGCCGGTGACCTCAACCAAGCGGAGATCGAAGAGGTGGGAGTAAACCTCGCGACAACCGCCGGTACCTGCATGGTGATGGGAACTGCCTCAACGATGGCATCGGTAACCGAGGTGCTTGGGATGATGCTCCCGGGTGGAGCGAGCCCTCCAGCACCATCGGGTGACCGACTTCGCCACGGGGTCGCCACCGGTCGGCGTGCCGTCGAGCTCGCCCGATCACCGATCCTTGCCAAGCAGGTGCTCACTCGCGGCGCCTTTGAAAATGCGCTGCGAGTCCTCGCAGCGCTTGGTGGCTCCACGAACGCCGTTGTGCACCTCCTCGCTGTGGCACGTCGAGCAGGCGTCGATATCGTTCTCGATGACTTTGATCGGCTGGCTCGAGAGATCCCTCTTCTCGTGGATCTCAAACCGTCGGGGCAGGGATACATGGAGGATTTCCACCAAGCAGGTGGTGTACCAAAGTTGCTGAAGGCCCTTTCAACTGAACTCGACACCACCCAGATTGGACTGTCGGGCGTATCACTTGCTGATCAACTTGCTAATACCGCTGGCCCACACCCCACCCAAAAGACCATCCGTGTGCTCACTGATCCGGTCGGTCCACCAGGAGCGCTTGCCGTACTTCGAGGCTCACTCGCCCCCGACGGTGCGGTCATCAAGGTCTCCGCTGCGACATCATCGCTACTCACCCACGTCGGCCCAGCGCTGGTCTTCGAATCGCCCGAAGACGCTGCTCGACGACTCGATGATCCCGAACTCGATGTCACCGCTGATCATGTACTCGTGCTCCGAAATGCCGGGCCCATCGCATCTGGCATGCCAGAGGCTGGCTCGCTTCCCATTCCAAAACGACTTGCCGCGACCGGCATCACCGACATGGTTCGCGTCTCTGACGCTCGCATGAGTGGAACCTCTTACGGCACCGTCGTACTGCACTGTTGCCCGGAGTCAGCAGCCGGCGGACCACTCGCATTCGTGAAGGACGGCGACCTCATCAGCCTCGATGTTCCCAACCGAAAGATCGACCTCTTGGTCAACGATGACGAGCTTGCGAAACGCCGTCTCGAATTTCAACCGCCGAAGGTCGCCGCTCGAGGTTGGAGACGTCTTCACGAGACAACAGTCCTTCAGGCAAATGAGGGTGCGGACCTCAACTTCCTCTGATCGAAGCTGGCGTAACTTTTTTCAGTCTCTAGGGTTGATCCTCTTCGACATGCTCTTTGATGAGCGATCCGAACGGTATTTCCCGATGGGTCACGAACAGCACAGTCACGCGGGCCCACGCCTGGTCGATTGGCTCTTGAAGGACCTCGGCACCCGATGCGCGAACAGCCTCGAAGGTCGCGTCGACATCGCTCGATCGGAACACAATGTTCGGCAAGACGCCTTTGGTGAGTAGCTCTTGTAGGGCGTCACCATTGGCCTGGGATCGGCATGTGGATCGACTCAACTTGACCCTTTCCGAGAACCACAGTTATTCACTAACATTGGTCTTGGCGCTAACCAGCCGGCCACAGTCGGTGATGGGAATGCCCCTGGCTCTTGCTAGGGGCATTCTCTTTTTTTCCTTTCGACGCTACAAAGATCGTCATGCTGACGCGAGCGCGCTGAGGTTAAGGCGGTAGCCAATCCCCGCTGAAAACTCAGCAACAACGCTAAAGCGATCACCGCGCACCACAGTGTGGCGCCACTCAACTCGACGCCCACGTACGAATCCAAGTCGTTCGATCGCGAACGCTGCTACGCCCGCCGGCAGCTTGAGCAGTGACCGCTCGGATCTATTCGGTGTCACCGCATGAATGTGCTCCTCACCACCGGTGAGACGAATACCAGTGCGGCTTGCGAGCTCGTCATAAAAACCGGTGTGCGTGAAGTCGACGGTGAGAAGAGGTCCCGCGAGCTCCTCTGGAAACCAGACGCGGTCGACGGCTAGCGGTTCACCAGCCGCGAGGCGCAGACGTTCTAAATAGACGAGCGGCGTTTCACTCACAAGACCGAGATGCAAAGCTGCTGCTGCATCAGTGCGCACATCGAGCGCCCGTACGATGCTTCGTTGCTCGAGGCCTGCAGCCTCGACAGAATCATGCAAGCTGTAAAGCGCTCCAAGTGGCTGTTCGATCTCCATCTCGGTCCCAAGGCGTGGTCGCCGACCCCTCCCTGCTACCACCACCCCATCTGCGCGCAACCGACCAACCGCCTCGCGGACGGTATTCCGGCTCACTCCATACTCGTTGACAATGGCCATCTCACTTGGGAAGGCCTCGACGAACTCACCGTCATTCGCTCGAGAAGAAAGATCGTTGTGCAACTGCGCCCACAGGGGCAAAGGACTACTCCGATCGAGTGAGCGGTCGGTCGATTGGTTGCTCATGGTCTTCCTACCTCTGCATTTCCGGTCAACGTACTCCAATTGTACCAACATTGGTATGCTAATGAAGTCAGAGGAGAGCGAAATGGTTGCCGTCGAAACGATCAGCACCGCCGAGCTCGGAGATCGCAGCTACATCGCGCATGATGGGACGACGGCCATCGTCATCGACCCCCAGCGCGATATCGATCGCGTCGAGGTGCTCCTTAGTGAGCTTGGACTTGTCTGCACGCTCATCCTTGAGACGCACATCCACAACGACTACGTCACCGGTGGGCTCGAACTCTCGCAACGCATCGGAGCGAAATACGTGGTTGCAAAAGAGGCCGTGGTCAAGTTCGACCGATACGGCGTCAAGAACGGTGACGAGCTCTGTGCCGGATCGCTCTTTGTCACTGTCGTAGCAACACCTGGCCACACCGAGGACCATCTGTCCTACATCGTCTCGGATCATGAAGGGTCGACCGTCGTCTTCACCGGTGGTTCCCTCCTTTACGGCAGTGTCGGACGGACTGATCTCGTCGACCCCATAAAGACTGAAGAGCTGACACACGCGCAGTATGGATCCGTGCACCATCTCGCCGAGATACTTGCGGATGAGACGCCGGTCTATCCGACTCACGGTTTCGGGAGCTTTTGTTCATCGGGAGCTGCCTCGGGCGCGGACGCGAGCACGATCGGTATCGAAAAACAGCAAAACGACGCTCTTGCGAACCCACACGAAGATGACTTCGTCAATCAACTCATCGCCGGACTCACCGCGTTCCCGAGCTACTACGCATACATGGCGCCGATCAATCGCCGCGGCCCGACTCCAGTAGACCTCGCGCCTCCCGAGCCCGTTGATCGCGTCGTACTTGCCCGTCGCCTCCACGCCGGTGAGTGGGTAGTAGATCTCCGCACACAGCACGCATTCGCGACCGAGCATCTAGAAGGGACAATTTCCATTGGTCTCGGCGATCAGTTCTCGACCTATCTCGGTTGGCTGAAACCATGGGAATCTCCACTTACTCTCATTGGCGAGAATCAAAGATCGATCGCTGAGGCTCAACGTCAACTCGTTCGTATCGGGATCGATCACCTCGATGGCGTTGCAGTCGGACGACCGGGTGATCTCGCCGAGGGCGGAGTACTCCGGAGCTATCCGGTAACGACCTTCGCGGTGCTCGCCCGTGCGGGCGAAGTGATCGTCGTCGATGTACGTCGCGACGACGAGCGGGAGGAGTCGCACATCCGGGGTTCGCTGCACATCCCACTCCACGAACTCATTTACCGTATCGCCGAGCTACCGAAGGTGGCTCTTTGGGTCCACTGCGCGAGCGGAGTTCGGGCAGGTATCGCTGCAAGCCTGCTCGATCGGGCAGGTCATGAGGTTGTCCTCATCGATGACGATTTTTCCAACGCGGATCTAGCCGGACTCCTTGGTTGATGTCGTTGCGGCAGATTGAGTTGAACAAACCGTGAGGAGTCGCCGGTTTCATGATCTGACGAGCCAGCTTGGCGCGGACGCTAACCAGCCCAGCAAGAAGATGAAGAGGGAGAGCGAACGTCTTCGCGTGCCACAACCGGTGTTCAAGCGCCGGATCGCTTCGGGTCGAGGAGCCATGGAACAGCCGAATGTAACGAGCGACGGGGACGCAGCGCTCACGCCACTTTTTTGGGCCATGGTCGGCCTCACCGGTGTCGCAACCGGACTGTTCGGGGATCTGTTGATGTGGATCCTCTTTGGAATCCAGCACCTCGCCTTTTCCTACCACTCCGGCGAACTACAGGCTGCAGTTGAACGAGCTTCAGATCTTCGTCGCGTTCTCTCACTGTTAATTGCTGCAATCTTTGGTGCCATTGCTTGGTTTCTCGTGCGTAAGTACCTGCGTGGGGAGATTACCGAGATCGACGATCAAGTGTGGAACGGTGATGGCAGTCTGGGTTTTCGCCGGTGCTTTGCAACTTCGGTGATCTCTGAGGTTGTGATTGGAATGGGTGCCTCACTTGGCCGTGAGGCTGCACCGAAATTGATGGGTGGTGTCTCTGGCAGCGTGTTCGCAACCTGGGCACGACTTTCTCCAGCCCAACGACGATTACTTGTCGCCTGTGGTGGTGGCGCTGGACTCGCAGCTGTCTACAACGTCCCACTTGGTGGCGCACTCTTTACTGCCGAAATCCTCTGTGGAAGCCTTACGCTCCCAACAATCTTGCCGGCACTTGCCTGTTCGTGGATCGCAACAGCCACTGCGTGGCTCTACCTTCCCAATCACGCGACCTATATCAACATCCCGACCTATCGATTCACCGCGACGCTCTTTGTTTGGGCACTTCTTGTCGGTCCTGTCATCGGTCTTTTGTCATCTGGCTACATCCGTTTGATCGGCTGGGTCTCGCACCACACAATCACCGGTCCGCGAATATTTATCGTCCTGCCCATTGCCTTCACCTTGCTTGGGTTCATTGGGATCGAGTATCCACAACTATTCGGAAACGGAAAGGACATGGCACACTCAGTGTTTCTCGGCGGAGGGGGACTTGCCCTTCTCGGAGCACTTCTCATCCTCAAGCCGCTTGTCACCGCGCTCTGCTTGGGAGCTGGTGGAGCAGGCGGTCTGTTTACGCCGACATTGAGTACGGGAGCCGTGCTCGGTGGCTTTCTCGGTGAGGCATGGTCACTCGCTTGGCCGGGTGCACCCGTCGGGGCCTTCGCGATGGTCGGGGCGGTCGCAATGATCGGCGCGTCGATGCA
Source organism: uncultured Acidimicrobiaceae bacterium (assembly GCA_903907185.1). Classification (GTDB taxonomy): domain Bacteria; phylum Actinomycetota; class Acidimicrobiia; order Acidimicrobiales; family Bog-793; genus CAIVND01. The sequence continues at coordinate 2,956 of CAIVND010000193.1, read as the reverse complement.
GGCACCGCTCACGGCACTAGCCCTCGTTCTTGAGCTGACCCATAGCGGCTTTCAACTGATGGTGCCCATGATGGCGGCCACCGTGAGCGCCACTGCGCTGACTCGTCACCTCGATGGGTACTCGATCTACTCGGCACGCCTGCGGCAACGTTCAATCACAGTGTGACCGATGTCTGTCAGTGAGCGCGTCGGCTCAGCAACTGTTGAGCACTGGGCGGCTGGGCGCACATGACCAGGGGATGGATTCAAACTGATTGACGAAACAACTAACTCGGTAGTCTCAACGACGAACCACCCGAGCCGTTGGAGGGCCGAAGATGACAGCGCAGATGACTGACCTCAAGCAACAGGACGGCTTAAAACCGTCGAATGACGTGGTCATCGAGACTCTTTCGCTTGGCTTTCCGTGGACGACCATCGATCCGTTCATCTTGACTGTCCACCACGTCGACGACTTTCCCGCCGGTAACCGCGAGATGGGGCCAGCAACTACGAAGGGTCAACGCGACCCCGGAGCGGCGCCTTCTTCAGGTTGGGGCATGTACTACGGGAGCACCGTTCCCGGGTTCCCTGCCCATCCGCACCGTGGATTCGAAACGGTCACCATTGTTCGAAAGGGCATCATCGACCACTCCGACTCACTCGGCGCGACCGCGCGCTATGGAGCTGGCGACGTGCAATGGTTGACCGCGGGCCGCGGGATCGAACACGCCGAAATGTTCCCGCTCCGCGACGAAGAGGGACCGAACCGCTCTGAGCTTTTCCAGATCTGGCTCAATCTGCCGAGCACCAACAAGATGGTTGATCCCTACTTCACGATGTTCTGGAACGAGGACATTCCTCGGAAAGTGCTGACCGACGACGCCGGTCGCACCACTGAAGTGACCGTTGTGGCGGGAGCCTTCGAGGATGTTCAGCCTCTTGCGCCTCCTCCAGAATCGTGGGCCTCCGACATCGGTTCCGAGCTCGCCATGTGGCAGTTCACCGCTGAACCTTCATCAAAGTGGACACTGCCGCAAACAGCCCAGGCCGAGACGGTACGGACGATCTACGTGTTCGAAGGCTCGATCAAAATTGATGGAAAGGTCCTCGAAGCGCCAATCGGAGCCGTGCTCCGATCGGACGCGCCGGTCGAAGTGTCCGCTGGCCCCGAAGGTGGCGAAGCACTCATCCTCCAAGCACGTCCGATCGGTGAGCCAGTTGCTATGGGCGGGCCATTTGTGATGAACAGCCAAGCCGAGATCGAAGACGCCTTCCGCGACTACCGCGACACGCAGTTCGGCGGATGGCCGTGGTCGAGCTCCGCGCCGGTACATCCGCGTTCGACACCACGGTTCGCCCGCCATCCCGACGGCAGTACCGAAGGCCCTGGCGACGACCAAAAATAGGCGCACCGCAGAACTTGATGACGGTCGATTGCCTCAGAGGGCGTAAATAACCTTTGGCGGGGCATTAAAGGAGCACACGTTATGACAACCATCAGCATCATCGGGTCGGGAAACATGGCAACCGCCATCGGCACCCGGGCGACGAAGCACGGCCATACCGTCGAGATCATGAGCCGCAACACCATCAAAGCTCAGTCGCTTGCTGACGAGATCGACAACGGAGCCACTGTCGGCACATTCGGCGCAAAACCGGCAGGTGACATCGTCATTCTGGCAGTCCTCTATGCCAGCGCGGTTGAGGTAGTCACGCACTACGGCGATGCGCTCGCGGGCAAGATCCTCATCGACATCACGAACCCATTCAATGACGACGCCAGTGGAATCGTGACGACCGCGGGCAACTCGATCTCCCAGCAGATTGCTGCGGTGGTCCCCGAGGGCACCCACGTTGTGAAAGCGTTCAACACGATCTTCCAAGGCGTTCTGTCGCAAGACAAGGCCGTGGACGTTTTCTACGCCGGCGAAAGCGACGAGGCGAGAGCACGCGTCGCGGAGTTTCTTGAGAGCTTAGGCATTCGACCCCTCGACGCAGGAGGGCTCGAGATGACCTACGCCCTTGAATGGGCCGGCATCCTCCTCGTAGGCGTGGCTAGCAACGGCGCTGGCTTCGACATCGCCTTGGGAGTCAAAGCGCTCTGAAAAGGACGGGTGCCAAACGTAAAAGTAACGCCAAGACCCCGATCGCCCCACAGCCGGCGGGAGCCTGACCCGTCCGGAATGACAGAAACTGATGGCCATGGCGCGTGGTCGTCAGCTGGTTGGACTACTCCACACGGCACTCTCGGTGACCACACCATCCTCAGACACCATCCACACCTCGATCGCAGCAGTCGCGAGCGGGACAGAGACTCGCTTGGCGAGGGCGGCAAACGTGGCTACGTCGGGAAAGGCGAGAACGACTCTGTCCTCATCTGATTACGATCGCATGAGCAGCCCGGCGAGAAGGGCTGCATCAGCTCACCACAAACGGTTTCAATGACGGAAAAATTTTGCTGTAAACAGCATCTTGTCAAGCTGCTCTCCTGCGTTTTCGAAGTGGAGCCAAGGGGATTCGAACCCCTGACCTCCTGGATGCAAACCAGGCGCTCTACCAACTGAGCTATGGCCCCAAGACCCGTCAACCTACTTAGCTGACAGGGCGACAACTATAGGCCAGCCGGGTACCAGCAGTTAGTGAGTACCGAGCGCTGCGCGGATCGATTGACGAAGCGATGAGGTCGTCGCAAGGACCGCCGTTGGCTCGTAGCCACAGTGCGCCATGCAGTTATCGCATCGCGCGTCGTTGCCACGTCCATACTTCGACCAGTCGGTGGTCTCCAAGAGCTCTTTGTAGGTCTCGGCATAGCCATCACCCATGAGATAGCACGGGCGCTGCCATCCAAAGATGGAGTAGCTCGGAATCCCCCATGGCGTGCAGTCGTAGTCGACCTTGCCTTCGAGGAAGTCCAAGAACAACGGCGTGTGGTTCAAGCGCCAGCGCTTGCGGTGACCGTCGGCGAAGGCTTCGG